>JAFXEJ010000042.1 GCA_017513795.1 Ruminococcus sp. | reverse complement strand
GCTCACAGAGAAGGCTATCCTGAAATCGGTCTTTACTGGGAAAAGGCTGCTTACGAGGAAGCAGAGCACGCTGCTAAGTTTGCTGAGCTTCTTGGCGAGGTAGTTTCATCCTCAACAAAGGAAAACCTCACAATGAGAGTTGCTGCCGAGCACGGTGCTACAGAGGGTAAGCTTGCTCTTGCAAAGAGAGCTAAGGAACTCAATCTTGACGCTATCCATGATACAGTACATGAAATGGCAAGAGATGAAGCAAGACACGGCAAGGCATTTGAGGGACTTCTCAAGAGATACTTTGGCTAATTCCACAATATAAGAAAAACCGCAGTTTTACATGACTGCGGTTTATTTTTCTGTATATTACATGAATTCAATAATATATTTTCTGAGCTCCCTTACTTTTTCATCTATGGCATTGATGATTTCAATAAATTTATCATCACTATGTCCAGTAGGATCATCCAGTCCCCAGTTAAAAAACTGAGTTCCTGGAACGTATGGGCATGCAACATTACAGCCCATGGATATGGTGATATCAGTTTTCGGAATATCATCAAGAAGCTTTGAGTACTGCTCCTGTTCCATATCAATGCCATATATCTTTTTCATCAGCCGGACGGCATCCTGATTTATCTGAGGCTTGGTTTCAGTTCCGGCAGAATAACAGTCACAGATATCGGATAGATATTTCTTTCCTAAAGCTTCGGCAATCTGACTGCGGCATGAATTATGAACGCAAATAAAAGCGACTTTTTTCTTAATCATAGCAACTCCTTTATAATTTATACATAATAATTAAGTTTATTATATCACATCAGTTCTATTTTGTAAATGATTACTTGACATATTTAAAAAAAAGCGTTATAATTAAAAAAAGTCACCAAGAATGGAGTGATACAAATGATTTTAAAAATGAAAGCAGTAATAATAGAAATGCATGATAAAAGATTACTTGTGCGTGATGAACAGACAAATCAGGATTATGTTGTGAATCTGAAACGAAATCGGAAATTAAACGTCGGCGATAAGCTTGTAATTCATTACGGCGAAGCAATGACACTCAGTCTCCCACCACATATAAGCGCTGTCAGAATAAGAAAAATTCAAGATAACAGAAAGGGTGATATAAATGAAATTTAGAAGAATAATTTCAGCTGCCTGCACAGCCGCAATGATGTCTGCTTATGCGATTCCGGCAGAAGCAGCACAAAGTTCTATAATCCTGTACGAGGGTGAAATTACAGCTGACGCCTGGACTTGTCCTGTAACGATTCCGGTATACGACCGCAGTATTTATGCAGAAGGAAACAGAATCGCTATCCAGTGCGATGCAGAATCAGCTCCATATTTTGCTCTGACATCAACCAGCGGAGGTAAAGAATGGGCGCAGGTTGCTCCTGATTCCTCAGAAGGCAACTGGTATTATTACTCATACGAAGCAATGGCAGAAGCTTTTGGAACGGATTTTTCGAAACTTGACTACGTCAATGTAATGGCTGGAAATTCCCCGATGACACTCTATACTATCGAAATGCAGCTCGAAAATCCTATTGAAATTCCCGAACCCGAATACGAAAAGGTACAGCATAATTCACGTGTAGTAGGCTATCTGCCAGACTGGGCGTATTATACTTATTCAAGTATGGATCTCAGTGCGCTGACTCATATCAATATTGCTTTCTGCATTCCGGATTCAGACGGAAATCTTAAATGTAATATTCCTTCGTATGATATGAAAAATATCGTAAACAGAGCACACGATTATGACGTAAAGGTAATGGCAGGTCTTGGCGGCGGAGGCGGATGTGATAACTATCTTCCTCTTATTGATACACCGGACGAAATGGCTGCCTTTAACGAGGAAATTATGAATTACTGCGAAACATACGATCTTGACGGAATAGATCTCGATATTGAACTTGGTTCCAGTCATCAGATATGGACTTACTATGAAGACTGGGTAGCCTCACTCAGAACTCTTTGTGATGAACGTGGATATGAGCTTTCCACTGCAACTGCACAATGGGTAGCAGTAAATGTTTCTCCAGAAACTTTCGGACTTTTCGATTTTGTCAATGTTATGGCTTATGATAACGATGCTGATGAATCTTCTCACGCTGATATGGAATTTGCCGAATCATCACTTGAATACTTCAATATTCAGAAGAAAATACCGAAGGAAAAGCTTGTACTTGGTGTTCCATTCTATGGCAGAGGATATACTGAGGATGGTAAACTCGACTGGAATTCTTACGTTCCATTTGCAAAGCTGATCGAATACAATGAGGCAAATTACAACTCTGATCTGTATGATGGAATTGCTTATAATGGTGCCTCTACAATGCGGAAAAAATGCGAAATGGCACAGGAACACGGCGGTATTATGATCTGGGAACTTACACAGGATGCAGCAGGGGAGTATTCACTCCTTTCACTCATAAAAGAAGAAATGACAACTTCCTATGACGAACTTCTTCCCGACTGGGTTCCGAGGACATTTGCAGAGGCTCTGAAATTTAGCAATAAATACGGCAAGAACCACGTTGCTGACGGTCTTATATGCTGTGTTCGCAAGGAGCAGAAAGACAAAGACAATTACGAAATTGATGCAAGTACAAGTACTGCGGAATATGAGCTTCTCTATCATGAGGTATTTGATTCGTTGAGTACTGAAGTGCCGGATGAGTCTGATACAGAAGCCTATGAGAAATATCATGAGGAGCTTGACCTTCTTGGAATATCCATAGATAATGTTGGACTCATTCAGGCAGATTTCAGATATGAAGTTTATGTATATAAGCCGATTTCAGAGGGAACGATAAGTCTAAACTGGCTTGCCGGAGCAGGTCTTACATATCCTTACGGAACAATGCATTTTGATATTTCTGCTGACGGAACCATTACTCAGACTGATCTCATGGGTATTCTTCCAGATTCAATTACTGAACATTCAGCTTTCCGCAAAGAAAATGACGAGGTCACTATTCAGGATGGACACATTGTTTATTGTGATGTAGTAGCCAAAGGTGCCGGATATGAGCTTCAAGTAGAGCAATGCGGCTCAGGACGTGTTGGACAGGTAATGGAATATGAAATAATTGAGGATTCCGTATTGCCGCCGCCTCCAGGGACAACCGGAGAAACCGTCATAGTGTACAAGCCAGATGCTCCGGGAATAGTCAAAATGACTTTCACACAGCTTCGTCCATGGGAAGAAGATATTGTTTTTTCAGAAATAGTAAAATATTTCTTGATCAGTGAGGACGGAGAAATAACTGAAATAACAGAAAAAGAATCTGGTATAAAGCTTGGAGACTGTAATCTTGACGGAGAATTTTCAATTGCCGATGCTGTTACACTTCAGAAGTGGCTGATAGGTTCTGGTGAACTTCCAGGCTGGTTTAATGCTGATTTTGATTCAGACAGAGTTATAGATACTTTTGATCTTGTCAACATAAAGAAAGCGTTAACGATTTAATTTAAATTAAAAATCCGGAGATTTTCTCCGGATTTTTTTATATTATACAATAACGCTATATAAAGGAAATGAACTTGTTACGATATGCACGAGAAAAAAGAGGAGATTATTTCACTTAACACCATCGAAGATATCGTACATACTTAATGACTTCGATTAATGTTTCTTCTTTTAAAGTTGATAACTGTTTTTGCACTTCATCCAATAAAGAAGTACTTTTTTCTTCATCTACTCCGAACAGATAATCTGTAGAGACTCCAAAGAAATCCGCTAATTTTAAAATAACGGCTACCTTTGGCTCTCTTGTTTCTTTCTCATACTTGCTTATTGCATTCTGTGTGAGTCGGTATTCTTCACCATACTTATCACCAAGAGCATTTGCTAAATCAAGCTGAGAAAGTTTCATTGCTTCACGCAATTCTTTTATTCTTTGCCCATACATTTCTCCACCTCCTTGTATATAATTATAATAAAAAATATACAAAATCAATATATAATACTAAATCTTGCATTATGCTACAATTTTCTGTGTGCATTTTAGTGTGCAGTTAGTTATAAAAATTATTGATTTTATGGTAAATGCTCTTTAAAAATATTTCAAATTGTTTTAAATAAAAACCGCTATATTACGGATAGTTTCCGATTTATAGCGGTTTTCTTAATGGTGGAGCATAGGGGATTCGAACCCCTGACCCCCACACTGCCAGTGTGATGCGCTCCCAGCTGCGCTAATGCCCCAATGATACAAGAAGTTATAAAAAAGATGGCGGAGATGGTGGGATTCGAACCCACGGAGCGTTTTACCGCTCAAACGATTTCGAGTCGTTCTCGTTATGACCACTTCGATACATCTCCGTATTAAAGGATATAGGAAGCAGAAAACTGACTTCGCAAAAAATCCTTATAAATTATATCATAAATCAATAGATGTGTCAAGTAGCATGATTAAAAATAAATGTTTAACAAAATAATTATGAATACTTGTACTTGCTTATGAATATGATTTACAAATCGAATTTCAAGGAGGATAAATATGGACTTAAAAATAAACAAAGAGATCGTTCCGTCAGCACAAATGATTTATGACGGCGTACAGGAGCAGACTGTGGAGCTTGACTACATACTGCCGGACTATTATCCGGATATTTTCAGGCTTATCAGATGTCAGACAATTCCTGTAATTACAAGTTATTCTGTCAATGGCGATAAGCTTTCATACGAACTGCGCTGCGATATAAATATACTTTATTGCGGCGAGGAAGATTCCGTTCTGAGATGCGTTACTCAGCGTCAGAGTTTTTCAAGAACGGTTGATCTCGGAGCTTTCTGTGAATCTCCTGAAGTGAATCTTAAACCTAAAACTGAACATATCAATTTCAGAGCCGTAAATAAACGCCGGCTTGATGTAAGGGGGGCCGTATCAGTAAAAATAAGTGTCTCCTGTGAAAAACAGCAGGAAGTAATTTCTGATGCATTCGGAATGAATATTCAGGTGAAAAAAACTCCGGTCAGATATGCCTCAAAACGAATTACTCTTGATAAAATTGTACATATCAGCGAAGATACAGAGCTTTCTCCGGCACAGTCAGCAGTTCAGAGCATTATAAAATGCGAATGCAAGGTTTCTGACTGTGAAATAAAAATGATTTCAGGTAAGCTGCTTGCAAAGGGAGAAGCGATAGCAGAACTTCTTTATGCATCTGAAAATAACGGCAAAGGTACAGTAGAAGCAATGAAATTTTCTCTGCCATACAGTCAGATTATTGATATAGAGGAGATAGACGAATCGTTTGACTGTACCTTAACACCAATTGTTATAAACTGTGAAATCACACCTTCTGCCGGAAAAAACGGTGAAAATACAATACTTAAATCTGATATTGAAATACGACTTGTATGCTGTGCTGTAAAGACATCTACTGTAATGCTCGCTACTGATGCATACTCCACAGTATATCCTTGTGAAACATCAATTTCAACTATAAAAACAGAACAACAGCCTGTAACATACAGTGAAAAACGAACATTATCCGCAAAGCTTGCTGACGAAGATTCAGTTCCTCAGACAATATATTCAATGTGGTGTACACCAAAGAATATTAATACAAGAGTAAGCAATGACGGTAAATCTGTTGTTGTTTCAGGAATGCTTACATGGTCAATGGCTGCGATGGATTCTTCTGGAATGATGATAATGCCGGACCGTGATGAAGCATTTGAGGAAACAATAAATATCAGCGAGAACATAAATGGCTGCACTATAAGTGCTGATGTGTGCGTCGGTGATGTATCATACAACATATCTGCGGAAGGAATTCTGACAGCAAAAACTGTAATAGATATCAAATTGTCAATAAGCAGCTGTAGTACAATAACAGCGATAACTGAACTTTCAGTAGATGATTCTATAAAAAAAGAACGTGACGGTGATTATTCAATAAAACTCTATTACGGCGCAGAAAACGAGGAAATATGGGATATTGCAAAAAGATACAGTACAAGTGCAGCAGCTGTAATGGAGGAAAATGAACTTGACGGAGAACGTTTAAAAAATGGAGGAATGCTGCTGATTCCGATTATAAACTAAATGCTTGCGCAATTAAAACGGAGGTTTTTAAGATGATAAACGACATTTATACAAGCATCGCTGAAAGAACCGGAGGCGATATCTACATAGGCGTTGTCGGACCCGTAAGAACGGGAAAATCAACATTTATCAAGAGATTCATGGAAACTCTTGTTATTCCTAATATCGTAAGCGACTTCAAGCGTGAAAGAGCACTTGATGAACTTCCGCAGTCAGCTGCCGGTAAAACAATAATGACAACCGAACCGAAATTCATTCCGGAAGAAGCTGTAGAAGTAAATCTCGGCAACGAAGCATCATTCAGTGTCCGTCTTATTGACTGTGTTGGATACATCGTTCCGAGTGCAATAGGATATATAGAAAACGAACAACCCCGAATGGTAATGACATCATGGTTTGATGAAGAAATCCCATTCAACATGGCTGCTGAAATCGGTACACAGAAGGTAATTACCGACCATTCGACAATAGGTCTTGTAGTAACAACAGATGGCTCGATATCAGATATTCCACGTTCTGAGTATGAAGAATGCGAGGAGAGGGTAATCCGTGAGCTTAAAGAGCTTGGAAAGCCTTTTGTTGTGATTCTGAATTCAGTTTCACCCGATTCTCCGCAGACAAAGGCTCTTGCAGAGGAACTCACTGAGCGTTACGATGCAAAGGTCA
Organism: Ruminococcus sp.; assembly: GCA_017513795.1. Lineage (GTDB taxonomy): Bacteria > Bacillota > Clostridia > Oscillospirales > Ruminococcaceae > Ruminococcus. The sequence goes on along the minus strand of JAFXEJ010000042.1, from coordinate 5,173 downwards.
TTCCTGTAAGCTGTCTTGATCTTGAAGAAGAAGATATTAAAGAAATTATCAGTGAAATTCTTTTCTCGTTTCCTATCAAGGAAATCAATATACGCACAGCACGCTGGATCAATTCTCTTGAAAAGGGACACTGGCTGAAATCGGAGATAATGGACTGCATCAGAAACGCAGCTAAAGATATAAAAATAGTTCGTGAAGCAAAAATCGCCGCCGAAGCAATGGGGGAGTGTCCTCATATAATCAAGGCTGAGATATCCTCCATTGACCTTGGAAAAGGCTCTGTTACAATAAATGCAGACCTTGACAGCAGCTTATTTTATAAGATTCTTGGCGAATCAACGGGAATTGAAATTGAAAGTGAAAGTGATCTTATGCCGCTGCTTACTGAATTAAATGAAATAAAGCAAAAATATCAGCGTATAGAACCGGCACTTGCAGAGGTTGAGGCTACCGGCTATGGTATCATCATGCCAGAAATGGAAGAACTTTCCCTTGAAGAACCAAAAATCATTCGTCAGGGCGGAAAATACGGAGTTCGTCTGAAAGCCTCAGCACCGTCAATTCACCTGATGAAAGCTAATATCAATACAACTGTAAGCCCTATTGTTGGTTCAGAGCGACAGTCGGAAGAACTTATCATGTATCTCCTCGATGGCTTTGATGAAGATCCGAAAAAAATATGGGATTCAAATATATTTGGTAAATCACTTCATGAGCTTGTAAATGAGGGCCTTCATAATAAACTCTATAAGATGCCCACCGACGCAAGAATGAAACTTCAGGAAGCTCTTGAACGTGTCATTAACGACGGCTGCAGCGGTCTTATCTGTTTTATATTGTAAAAAATATTCGGGGGAAACCTTTCTTCAGAAAAGTTTCCCCCGATAAATACATTTAAACTTTTTTAGAAATACTTCCCTTAAAGAATGATACTTTATTCAAAAGAATCAAGATCAATATCAGCGAGAAGTTCTTTAAGGCTTGCAAGTTCATCAGCAGTAAGAGTCACGCCCTTACCCATTCTGGAGTGATCAGGAGCCCATTCACGGATATCATATTTAGGTTCATGTTCGTTCCAGCTAACCATGTTAAGTTCCTTAGTCCAGCCCTTTGCGTTTTCGGAAAGAACTCCGATAGATTCAGTAATTTCATATTTTTATTCAGCCATTTTTATTTTCCTTTCTTTGGTGAAATTATTATAACAATTATTATTCAAGTACAGGCATTACAGCAAGTGCACCAATCTCTGCAGCTGTATCCATAGCCTTTTTGAAGCTCATTTTTTCTTCTGTGATATATGAAATTCCGTCTTCATGCTCATATGCGCCTTCAGGAGCATCAGATGAAGCGGGGACACGGAAATACCAGCGTGCAGTGAAATTATTAACATTTGCAATGAAACTGTTGTCGTCAGAAGATTCCCATGTCTGTGAGAATACAGTAACCTTATGCTTTACAGCCTCAATAACGTCGCCGAGAACTGCGCTTGCAGTAGGAAGCTTACCGGCACCACGACCGTAGAACATTGTCTTGTCGATACCATCACCATATACAACGACTGCATTGAACACATCATTTACACCAGCCATGATATCATCGTAGGAAATGAGCATTGGCATTACAGCCGGAAGAATCTTGTTATCGTCAAGAGCAGTTACAGATGCAACAAGCTTTACACCGTGACCAAGAACGTCAGCAGCGGCTACATCACAGAGCTCGACAGCAGAAATTCCTTTTGTGTAAACATCCTTAGGATAAACGTGCTTGCCGAATACAAGTGATGAAATAATACAGATCTTACGGCAGGCATCATGACCTTCGATATCAGCAGTAGGATCCTTTTCCGCATAGCCAAGCTCCTGTGCAAGAGCAAGAGCCTTATCAAAAGGCATATTATCGTTGTACATTTTTGTGAGAATGAAATTTGTAGTTCCGTTAAGGATTCCAGCAACTCTTGTGATATCGTTTGCAGCAAGACATCTGTGAAGTGGACGGATAATCGGAATAGCACCGCCTACGCTCGCTTCAAAGAAGAAGTTGCAGTTATTTTCTTTTGCTATTTTAAGGAGGATATCACCCTTTGCAGCAACAAGTTCCTTGTTTGAAGTAGAAACACTCTTTCCTTTTTCCAGACAAGCCTTGACAAAAGTGTATGCGGGTTCAACACCGCCCATACATTCTGCAACGGAAGTAACTTCATCATCATTCAGGATATCATCAAAATTCTTAGTAAGTTTGTCACGATAGGGGGATTCAGGGAAATCTCTCAGATCAAGAATATATTTTACATCCATTTCCGTACCGGCACGTTTTTCGATGCTCTTTTTATTTTTGTAGAAAAGTTCAACAACACCGGAGCCGACAACTCCGTAGCCAAGAACTGCAAATTTTGCTGACATATATAATAACCTCCGATATTTATTCGGCAGAGAGGATCTTAACCTCAAGAACGCCGTTGAGTTCAGTAATTGAATAGAGCCAGTCAAGCTCCTGATTTGAAGCAGCCGACATACGAAGTGAAATATTGACTGCTGCTGCGCCGTCACTTGGAATACTCTGATTTACAGTAAGAATATTCGCATCATGACTATGCAGAAATGCAAGAACGCTTGAAAGAACACCAGGACTGTCGCTAAGAAGCAGATAGATGCTGACAATCCTTCGGGTAATAAGCTCCTCATACTGAAAAACGCTGTTTTTATATTTGTAGAAGGCACTGCGAGAAATACCAACTCTGCGGCATGCTGAAGCCGAGCTTTTTTCACCTTTCTGGGCGATAAGCTTTTTTACTTCGATAACCTTAGAGAAAACTTCGGGCAGCATATCCGCCTCTGCAACAATAAGCTGCGAATTGCGCTGATTCTTATTATCCATACTGAAACTCCGTAATCTGTATTATTGCCGTCCACCGTAGGCGCACAGCTGTACATTACTTAAATACTATACCACTTTTTTAAGATAATGTCAAGAGCTTTTTAAAAAAAGTTTGTATTTCTTTTGATAAAAAATAATATACAAAAATTTTGAGATAAATTTGTTCTTATTCAATAATATTTATTTTATTTAATTAGATAATCTTGCATATTTCAAGCTATAATGATATAATAAAAAGTATAATTATGAACGCAAATCCGGGAAATTATCCGGATTGCTGAACGGAGGAAGTTATGAAAGCATTACTAATCGGAGGCACAGGAACTATTAGCTCTGCAATTACAAGAGCTTTATCAAAAACAGACTGGGAAGTATATCTTCTAAACAGAGGTAACACTTCTGCGGATATCCCCGAAAACATAAACGTTATCACCGGAGATATTAATGACGAAGCAGCAGTTTCAGAAAAGCTGAAAGGCATGGAATTTGACGTTGTATGTCAGTTTATCGGATTTGTTCCGGAACAGATTGAACGTGATTTCAGACTGTTTAACGGCAAGACAAAACAATATATATACATAAGCTCTGCATCTGCATATCACAAGCCTGTCGCTTCTTACACTATAACAGAAGGCACAACACTCGCCAACCCATATTGGGAATACTCACGCAACAAAATCGCCTGTGAGGAGCTCCTGATGAAGTATTACCGTGAAAACGGATTCAATGTCACAATTGTTCGTCCCAGCCATACTTACTGCGAAAAAAGTATTCCGCTCGGAGTTCATGGAAAAAACGGAAGCTGGCAGGTTATCAAAAGAATGATAGAAGGAAAACCGGTAATTATTCATGGTGACGGAACTTCACTCTGGACGATTACTCACAACAGCGATTTTGCAAAGGGATTCATCGGTCTTATGGGAAATCCTCATGCAATCGGTGAATGCTTCCATATAACATCATCGGAAACTGTTACATGGAATCAGATATATAAGGCAATTGCAAATGCTCTTGGCGTTGAATTGAAGCCGTATTATGTTTCATCGGAATTCCTTGCCTCTGTAAGTGATTATGATCTCATGGGCAGCCTTATCGGTGACAAAGCAGAATCTGTTGTCTTTGATAATTCCAAGTTAAAGAATGTTGTTCCTGACTATCGTACTGATGTCAGAATGGAACAGGGAATCAGAGCAACAGTTGAATACGTTCTTGCACACGAAGAATGTCAGCAGGATGATCCTGATTTTGATTCATGGTGCGATCGTGTTATAAACGCTCTTGAAGCCGCAAAAAAGATGATATAAAGCTAAAATCCCCGAAGTATAACTGCTTCGGGGATTTTGTCTGTCAATTATTCGGCAAATACTGTATCTTCAATTATATCAATATTTGCTTCTGTATCATATGCAAGAACAGCTCCTGCTGTAACATCTTCGCCCCAGAATGTTCCTTCATAGGGGATCTGAAGCTGTTTTGTTTTATAAGTAAGTACAAAAGGCAGCCTAAGTGAAAGCGTGTAAAGCTTTGCTCTTGTCATGTTGCTCGTGACATTCGGAAGAGCTTCTTTTGACACCTTGCTTATGAACGAAGGTCCTGATGAAGCAGCTTTCTTTATAAGCTGAGTCATAACAGTTCTCTGACGTTCAGTACGTTCAAAGTCGTTGTTTCCGACATTTCTGATTCGTGAGTAACATAATGCCTGTTTACCGTTAAGATGAACCTTTCCGCCGCCGGCAAGGAAATCAGCTGTTGGCTCATCGCCCATAAGACCATTTACTTCGCTTACAAGAATAACATTTAAAGCTTCTGCTTCTTCATCGGAGAGAGTTATATCAACACCTCCGGCTGCGTCAATAATTGATGCAAACGAAGTGAAATTAACCAGAATATAATTATCAATCTTTACATTGAAATTACTTTCAATTGTATCCATAAGAAGTTCAGCTCCGCCGTAGGAGTACGATGCGTTAAGCTTATCCATTCCATAACCGGGAATATTTACATAGCTGTCACGGAGGAATGATGTCATTATGATCTGATTTGTCTTTTTATTCAGCGAAACGAGTATCATTGAATCTGAGCGTCCACGTTCATCAACTGAACGGCCATCAGTTCCAATAACAAGAACACTTTCGACATAGCTTTCGCTCATTGCCCCTGGAGTTCTTGATCTTTCACCTGTTTCCTTATAGTTAATTTTTGTTATAAGAGAAAGTGAAACACAGGAATAAATACCAAAAAGAAGAATAAAAATTATAAAAAGAACAAGAAGCAATCTTATGATTATTTTTGTCAGAGG
>JAFXEJ010000041.1 GCA_017513795.1 Ruminococcus sp. | reverse complement strand
ACTACTACCACAACAACTACTACACCCGCTCCGACAACTGTTGACGGTGACGCCAATGGCGACGGAAAAGTTCTTCTGTCGGATGCTGTACTGATTCTTCAGTGGCTTGGCAATCACGATGAATATCATATAGCTGAAGCTCAGATAGAAGCAGCTGACGTCTACGAAAGAGGCTCCGGTCTTACTTCTATGGATGCCCTTACTATTCAGAAATTCCTGCTTAAACTTATCGATTCACTTCCGGTTATTTAAACAAAATCAAAACGGCGATCAAATGATCGCCGTTTATTTATTATATACGTTTATTTTCCGATTTTCTCTACCTTCATAAGGTTAGTTGTTCCAGAAACGCCAAGAGGAACTCCGGCAGTAATCGCAACAAGATCACCGTCCTCAACAAGGCGGTTTGATTCAGCCGCTTCTACAGCAGCGTCAAAAAGTTCGTCTGTACTATTCTTTTCATCTATGATATACGGTATAACGCCCCAGCTCATATTCATCTGACGGCACACTACTTCGCTCATAGTACAGCTGATTATCGGGCAATCCGGACGATACTTCGAGATAAGACGTGCTGTCTGACCGCCAAGAGATACAGTAATTATAGCCTTTGCGTTAAGGTCATGCGCTGTTGTAACAGTAGCATGAGCAATAGCCTCTGCGATATTTCCGTTAGGCTCAGAGCGTCTTACTGCAAATCTTCCTCTGTAGTCAATATTTTTTTCGGTAGTTTCTGCAATCAGAGCCATTGTCTTTACAGTTTCAACCGGATACGCGCCTGCTGCTGTCTCACCGGAAAGCATAATTGCACTTGTACCGTCGTAAATCGCATTGGCAACGTCAGTAATCTCGGCTCTTGTAGGACGGGGATTTGTAATCATTGATTCAAGCATCTGTGTAGCTGTAATCACCTGTTTTCCGGAATTATATCCCTTTTTGATGATCTGCTTCTGGATAGCAGGAATCTGCTCAAACGGAATTTCAACACCCATATCGCCTCTTGCAACCATGATTCCGTCAGCGGCTTCAAGAATTTCATCGATATTTTCAACGCCGTCGATATTCTCTATCTTTGCAATGATACGAACATCGAACCAGCCAAGACTCTGAGTGAACTTTCTCAGATAATTGATATCTGCAGCTGTACGCACAAAGCTTGCGGCAATGAAGTCAAATCCGATTTTTGAACCGAATTCAAGGTCATCCATATCTCTTTCACTGAGGTAAGGCATGGAAAGCTGTACGCCGGGGACATTGATTCCCTTATTGTTGGAAAGAATTCCTCCGTGAATAACTCTGCACACGATATCAGTGCTGCTGATTTTTTCAGCGACAAGTTCAATAACACCATCATTGATGAGGATTCTTGTACCTATGCTTACATCTCTCGGAAGCTTTTTAAAGCTTACACTTCCGACCTCGTTGGTACAGGGAACATTTTCAGTAGTGAGAGTATAAGTATCGCCGTCAAAAATCTCTACAGGCTTATCATCAACAAATCTGCCGAGTCTGATTTCAGGTCCTTTTGTATCGAGAAGCGTAGCAATAGGAAGATCAAGTTCTTTTCTGAGTTTTTCTACTTCTCTGAATCTTTTTTCATGAGTTTCATAATCACCATGAGAAAAATTGAATCTTGCAACGTTCATTCCGGCAAGCATAAGCTCACGCATGATATTTTCGTTGTCAGTTGCCGGTCCTATTGTACATACTATTTTTGTTTTTCTCATATTAAAACTCCCTGATTATAATTTTTTAAGCTTGGCATAATTTGCCATAATCTTCTTTGTGCCTACCTTTTCAAAGGCAATTTCAAGCATTGTATCATTTGCCATAGGCTTTGCAGAAATGACAGTACCCTCGCCGAAGATATTGTGCTGAACACGTTCTCCGGCTGTATATGTATCCGCTGTCTTTGCACCGGTCTTGGAAAGTATCTTATTTCTTGCAAGCTGCTGCTGGAGAGAGGTTGACTGCACTTCAACGACTGTATTTTCGCTGAGACTGCTCTTTGCTGCGGCTGCATTATCATGCTTTTCAACAAGCTCGCTGCCTATTTCTCTCATAAAGCGTGATGTGATATTCGTCTGAGTCTGTCCGAAAAGCATACGCTTTCTTGCATTTGTGAGATAGAGCTTTTTCTTTGCTCGTGTTATCGCAACATACGCAAGACGTCGCTCCTCCTCCATATCCTCCTGACTGTCAAATGAACGTGAACTTGGGAAGATGCCGTCATCCATTCCGACTACAAATACATTCTCATACTCAAGTCCCTTTGCAGAATGCACAGTCATAAGAGTAACTCTGTCATCGGTAGTATCATCTCTGTCTGCTTCGCTGTACAGTGCAACTTCCTCAAGGAATCCGCTGAGCGAAGGCTCATCAGCCTCCTGCATATACTTGACCATAGAAGAACGAAGTTCCTGAACGTTTTCGATCTTTGAATCAGCATTGTCGAGAGTTTTGAGATACGCCATATATCCGGTTTTATCAAGGAGTACATCAAGGAATTCATCAAGAGGAAGTTCCTCCGACTTTTCCGTAAGATACTCAAACATATTATATGCATTTTTCAGCACGTTAGCCTTTTTCACAAGCGGAGCGTACTCGCCTGAAGTTTTAAGCACTTCATAAGGGGTAAGCTTCAGGTCACGGCTGATTTCCTCTATGAGTGTAAGGGTAGAATCGCCGATACCTCTTTTAGGTTCATTTATGATTCTGCGGAAACGAAGCATATCGCTGTGATTGTTGATAAATGCCAGATATGCTGTAACATCCTTGATTTCCTTGCGGTCGTAGAATCTCATACCGCCGTAAACCTTATAGGGGATTCCGCACTTAACAAAAGCACGTTCAACAGCGTTTGACTGAGCGTTCATGCGGTAAAGAACTGCACATTCGCTGTATCTGCCGTTGTTCTTGTAGTAATCCTGAATCGTATCAGCAACGAACTGAGCTTCATCTGTTTCATCAATTGCCTTGTACCAGTATATCTTATCGCCCTTTTCGCCTGCTGTCCACAAAGACTTTTCCTTGCGTCCGTAGTTATTGGAGATAACGGAATTGGCTGCATCGAGAATAGTCTGCGTTGAACGGTAATTCTGTTCAAGGCGGATAACCTTTGCGCCCTTGAAGTTTGATTCAAAACCGAGGATATTCTCTATATTTGCACCTCTGAATTTGTATATACTCTGATCGTCATCACCGACAACACAGAGATTTCCGTGACCGGACGAAAGAAGTGAAACAAGTCTGAACTGAACATGGTTCGTATCCTGATACTCATCAACCATTATATACTTATAGCGCTTCTGATATTTTTCCAGAACCTCCGGAAACTGCTCAAAAAGTTCTACAGTACGGCAGAGAAGGTCGTCAAAATCGAGTGCGTTTGCTTCCTTCATACGCTCCTGATAAAGGCTGTATATACGGGAAATAATCTTTTTACGGTAATCCTGTCCGGCATCCTTGTGCATCTCGGCAGGAGTTATCATCTTATCCTTGGCAAAGCTTATTTCGCTGAGAATAGCTCTTGGTGCGATCTGTTTCTCAGATATGTCGATATCAGTCATGATATTCTTGATGAGACGCTGGCTGTCATCTGAATCATAAATAGTGAAGTCACGTCCGTAGCCCATAGCTTCGATCTCGCTTCTGAGTATTCTTACGCATGCAGAATGGAACGTGGAGGCATTGATATTCATGCCGTCCTCGCCGAGCATTGCCGCAAGACGCTCACGAAGTTCGCCTGCTGCTTTATTTGTAAATGTAATTGCAAGAATATTCCACGGCTTTACAGGTGAAACCGCAACGATATCACGAAGAGTTTCAAGATCATCCGTTTTTCCGTCTGCGTAGTCGTTAAGGAAAGCTACGTCTCCTTCACTTCCTGACAAGGTTTCGTCCATATAGGCATTGCCGAAGTTTATCATATTAGCTATGCGGTTAACAATAACTGTAGTTTTTCCGCTTCCTGCGCCGGCAAGAACGAGTACCGCCCCCTCAACGGTGAAAACAGCCTCCTGCTGCATCTCATTCATACGGCTGAAATATTTTTTTAGCGCTTTTCTTTTTGCTGCTATGAAAGAATTAATTTCCATAAATCAATCTCCCAGATTAGTATATTTGTATTTTATAATTATTATATCATACTTGTCAAGATTTGAAAAGACCTTAACGAAGAATTTTTTCAAGCTTATGTATTTTGATACAAAAAAAGACGGCACTTTCCGCAAAATATAGAAAAAACAGAGTTTTAAATGAGCCAATTGTAAACTTTTTTCTTTTTGCTTTACTTTGAACCAAAAAAGTATTAAAGTATTATTATCAAAGGCGCTGTACTTATAGGCAATATCGCAGCGTTTCATAAATTCAACCGGAGGTAATATAATGAAGAAATTCAGAAAGATAAGAAATAAAGCTCTTTCTCTGACGGCAGCCGCTCTTATAACATGTACAGCTGCGGCTCCCGCATTCATGCAGAAGCCATCAGTATACGCTGGTCAGCAGCTCGGTCAGACAGACTTCGATGACGGTATCGGTCTGCCGTGGCATATCGTTGAATCCGGTCCATCGAAAATGCAGTTTGCTCTCGAGGCCGGCGTATATAAAATTACTATCAACAATCCCGGCGGAGCTTCAAGAGGCGGCGAGGATCGCTGGGACTGTCAGTTCCGTCACCGTGGACTTAAAATAGTTTCCGGTCATCAGTACAAGGTGGAATATGAGATAACTCCCTCAAATTCAGGAAAATACTATACAAAGATAGGCAATCTTGACGGAGATGTTGAACTCTGGCACAACATGATGGCTGATAACGGCCCCGATTTCAATTCAACATGGGACCTTATTCAGGTAAACGCCAACGAAACAAAAAAGGTAAGTCTTACATTTACTGCTTCACAGTCTCTTGACGTTGCAGAATGGGCATTCCACTTCGGCGGCGACGGTCAGTATACTCCCGGCGACTGCTTCCCCGAAGGAACTGTTATCACATTCGATAATATGTCCCTCATTGATCTCACCAGCGACGAAAATGACTACGAAATTGTCGGCGAAAAGATACGCTGCCCTATCATGACAAATCAGGCTGGATATATTACCGGCTGCGCCAAGCGTGCAACTCTCCTCAGCAGCAGCAAGAAAGCCGTTGATTTCGAAATTCTTGATGATTCCGGAAAATCTGTATACTCCGGCAGCACAACTCCTTTCGGAGAAGATAAGGATTCCGGCGATGATGTACATATCATCGACTTCACAGATTTCGATGACGCCGGAACATACACAATTGAAACTGAAGACGGCGAACAGAGCCGAACATTCACTATCGGTGATTCCGCAGTATATTCAAGTCTTCTTTATGACGCTCTCAACTACTTCTATCAGAACAGAAGCGGTATCGAGATTGAAAGTCAGTATATTTCCTCCGGCGACAAGGATAAGCTCGCAAGAGCTGCCGGACATCCTACAGACAATGCCGAAATCATGGCTGACTGGGACAACAGTGCTACCGGAAAATCCATAGACGTCACAGGCGGCTGGTATGATGCCGGAGATCACGGTAAATACGTTGTAAACGGTGGTTTTTCTCTTTGGATGATGCAGAATCAGTATGAAACTGCTCTTAAAAACGGCTATGAAAAGGTCTACGCTGATGGTGCAATGCTTATTCCGGAAAATTCAAACGGCAATCCTGACATCCTCGACGAAGCAAGATGGGAAATGGAATGGATGCTCAGAATGATAGTTCAGGACGGCGAATACAAAAACATGGCTTACCACAAGGCTCACGACGAAAAGTGGACCGGTCTCGGAATTGCTCCCGCTGACGACGAAATGAAGCGTATCGTAAAGCCTCCGTCAACAGCTGCTTCACTCAATCTGGCTGCCTGCGGTGCACAGTCTGCACGTCTTTGGGAAGATCTTGATCCGGATTTTGCAAAGGAATGTCTTGAAGCCGCTGAAAACGCTTACGAAGCAGCCAAGAAAAATCCTGACGTATTCGCCCCCCTTGACAGCTCTATAGGCGGCGGCGCATACGGTGATGATTTCGTTGATGATGAATTCTACTGGGCTGCCTGCGAGCTTTATCTCACAACCGGCGATGATTCATACTACAAGGATATGAAGTCATCTGATTTCTTCCTTGAAGTTCCCGAAACAATGGACGGCGGCGAAAGCGTCGGCAGTATCGGCAGCTTTGACTGGGGACACACCGCTGCTCTCGGAACTATGAGCCTTGCTCTCAACGACAATATCATGTCTTCTGACGATATGGAAGAACTTACTGAAAATATCCTTGATACAGCTTCTGCATTCATTGAGCTTGAAGAAAGTCAGGGCTACGGTCTTCCCTACGGACAGAGCAAGATCAGCTACAACGACAGCGATGAAGGCTATATATGGGGATCAAACTCTGTTGTTGCTGATAATGCAATCGTTATAGCCTACGCATATATGCTCTCCGGCGATAGCAAGTACATGGACGGCGTTATCGGCGGTATGGACTATCTTCTCGGCAGAAATGCAATGGATAATTCATATGTTACCGGCTACGGCGCAAACGCTATAAAGAATCCTCACCACCGCTTCTGGGCAAATCAGATAGATGAGACTTTCCCGAGCGCACCTGACGGCGTTCTTTCCGGCGGTCCGAACTCCGGAATGCAGGATCCGTGGGTTCAGGGAATGGGCTGGAAAAAAGGCACTATCGAACCGCAGAAGTGCTACATGGATCACATTGAAGCATGGTCGGTAAACGAGTGTACCATTAACTGGAATGCTTCTCTCGCATGGCTTGCCGGATTCACAGCTCAGGAAAACGGCGGAATCATTGTCGGTGAAACTGGTGCTCCTGTTTTCGAGGAAGATGAAATCACAACTGAAGAAGCTCCGAAAAAAACTGACAAGAAGAACGAAGAAGACAAAAACGAGGATAAAAATAATAAATCTGATAAAACTACATCATCCGCAGATAAAGATAACAAGGATGATGACAAATCAGAGGATGAAGACGACAAGGGAAATATCGGTATGATCGCTCTCATTTCCGGAGCCGTTGTTATCGGTCTTATTTCAATCGAACTGTTTATATACAAACTTGTAAAGCTTAAAAAGAAATAATTTTTCACGCTCAGGGATGCTTTTTTATAAAGCGTCCCTGTTTTGTAATCATCATTACAATATGGAATAATTATTGACTTTACACCGAATTAGTGTTAAAATATAAAATAGAAAACAGAAAGGAGTAATTCTTATGTCTGAAAAAGATAACAATATGCTTCAGAATGACTCTAAAGAGACTATAAATCCACATACTCCGGAAACTGCTGTTCCTCCTGTATATGAAGCTCCGGCTGAACCGGAAATTCCTGTTCCACCTGTATACGAGGCTCCGGCTGAACCGGAAATCCCCACAGCTCCTGTATACGAAAACCCATTTGATACTAACGTAACTCCCGTAAAAAAGAAGAAAAAGGGAAAAGGAAAGAAAATTGCAATTATAAGCGGAATTACCGCAGCTGTACTTGTCGGCGGCGGTGTAGCAGCTTATAATCTTTCTGACTTTGTAAAAAATCAGGTCAACCTTCTTATAATGAAACCCGACAAATACTATGCATGGGTAACTGAAAAAAATGCCTCTGTTTATGCTGACAAGGCAGCTAAATCCTATAGCGACGATATCGACACATTCGACAACGGAAAAACAACTTCCATTGAACTGAAATACAATATCTCCGATGAAGCAAAGGATATCCTCATCGAAAAAATCAATGAAGATCCTGACAATACATCTGCTGATATCGAAATGCTGTCAAAAATAATAAACAATGCCGACGATCTCAGCATTCTGCTTACAGGACAGTCAAAAGAAACAGACGCCCAATTATCTCTTGGTGCAAATCTTAACGGCGACAGTCTCCTCTCTTTTGATATGGCTTTCGATTTCCTTAATCCCAAATTATTCATGCGCTATCCTGAAATGAAGGAACAGTGGATCGGTATGGATCTCATGGAATCCATATATTCTAACATGGAAAACGACGATGATAAGGAGGCTTTTGACAAGGTATTCTCTTTCTATCAGGGAATCATTGATGATCCATCAGAATTTATTAGTCCCAAGGAGCTTAAAGCAGCTGTAAACAACTACTCCGCTGCATGGATAAAATCTATTTCCGATGTAGACCGCAAACGCAGAGAAAAAGTTTCTATCGGCGATATTACCACAAAATATACTACTCTTGATGTTGACATCGACAGCGAACTTGCAGTTGATATTCTCAGAAATATCTTGAAAGAAGCTTCTGATGACAAAGTAATAAAGCGTACAGTTATCGACAGACTTGATCTTCTTTCAGAGGACGAGTATGAGGACTTATTTGATACAGTTCTCAAAGCCTCAAAGTTTGTTGATACAGACAACGATGATATAGTTTCCCTCAAGACATATATTGATCCTCTCGGAACTATAAGAGGTTTCTCCCTCTACGAGGATGATACTGAAGTCTTCTATGCTCTCGGAAAACACAAGGATGATTATTCCATTGAATTTTCTGTAACAGTAGACGGCACTGAAATGGTAAGCTTCGTTATAGACGCTGAGGAAACAAGCAAGGACACATATGAAGGAACTCTCAGTATTAATCTGGATGAAGAATTCGTTTCGTTCTTCGTTAACGAGGAAGAAGAATCAGCAGAAGATTATACGATCACTATGGATTTCGAGGATATGACTATCGGAAGTCTTGATAATATAAAGCTTACCGGTGACGCTGTTCTGAATATCCCCGATCATGAGCCTGTCAAGCTTGAATTTAACGGCAAGGATAAGACTCAGAATATTTCATACAATATCGAGTTCGACGGTACAGACTACGGCGAAATCACTCTTACTTTCAAAACAAAGGACAAATCTTCATTTGAAATACCTGACGTTGAAGACTCATACATGGTAGCTCCGGAAGAAGCAGATTCTTTCGACTTCTATGATTACATGGAATACGACGATATTCTGACATTTGCTACTGATTTCCTTATTAAAATTGGTTTTGACGAGGATATCGCAGCAGAAGTTGCTGAAAACGTTGCTGATGATACATTCTACGGCAGCGATGATGAGGAAGAATTCGATGAAGACTCTGAGTATGAGGATTTTGAATACGAAGATTTTGACTTTGAAGACTTCGATATTGAAGATTTCAAAAACGAAGCAAATCAAAATAACTTCATCTGATAAAATTACAGCCCCTGTGCATTAACTGCACAAGGGCTGTTTTTTATATGTGGTATTAATTCTCAGATATCGCCTTGATATTCCACACGTTCTCTGCATAATCCGCAATTGTACGGTCAGAGCTGAATTTTCCGGCATTACACATATTGAGCCACTGCTTTCTCGCAAAAGCAAGACGGTCAGCACTGTAATCTCCGGTGCAGCGAAGCTTTGTTTCAACATAATCCCTGAGATCACCAAGAAGATAATAGTGATCGGGAGCATGCCAGCTTGCACCGTCAAGAAGCGATGTGTATAATTCACGGAAATCTCCGCTTCCGCCGTCGGAAACAGTTCCGTCTATCAGTGATGACACTACCTTTCTTATCATCGGATCTCCTGAAAATACTGCACGGCTGTCGTATTCGGGAACTATTTTTTCAAGCTCCTCAACCTTTGCGCCGAAAATATAATTATTTTCCTCTCCGGCTTCCTGAACAATTTCGATGTTTGCGCCGTCGTAAGTTCCGAGAGTTACTGCGCCGTTGAGCATAAGCTTCATATTTCCTGTGCCCGAAGCCTCAGTTCCGGCTGTTGATATCTGCTCTGAAATATCTGCGGCAGCAACAAGCTTTTCAGCATATGAAACGTTATAATTCTGCACAAACACAACCTTGATGAGATCCTTTGTATCCGGATCAGATGAAACAATTTTTCCGATCTCGTTGATATACTTGATTATTGCCTTTGCTCTCTTATAGCCCGGAGCAGACTTTGCACCGAAAATAAATGTTGTGGGTGTAAAATCCTTTATGCTGCCGTCCTTGATTCCATAATATATCCACAAAATCGAAAATGCATTGAGCAGCTGTCTCTTATACTCATGAAGTCTCTTTATCTGGATATCGTATACAGATTCAGGCTCGATTTCCACCCCGTCACGTTCCTTGATAAACTCAGCCAGCTGAACCTTCTTGCTCATTTTGATGTCGATAAAACGGCGAAGTACAGCTTCATCATCGGCATATTTTTCAAGCTCTTTAAGCATGTCAAGATCAGTTACCCACTTATCTGTTCCAATAAGCTCTGTGATAAGACCTGACAGCTCCTTATTGCAGAGAGCAAGCCATCTGCGCTGAGTAATACCATTTGTCTCGTTGAGGAAACGTTCGGGATATATGCTGTACCAGTCTGCAAGAACAGTATCCTTGAGAATCTGAGTGTGAATTTCCGCAACACCATTAATATGGCTGGACGCATAGCATGCCATATCAGCCATGTGGATAAGCTCGCCCTTTATCACCTTGATACGGCTGATCTTATCCTTCTGTACGCCCTTGGAATACATCTCAGCTATAAGAGATTCGTTTATCTGAATGATAATCTCATAGATTCTCGGCAAAAGTTCTTCTACAAGTCCTACCCACCATTTTTCAAGAGCCTCCTGCATTACAGTGTGGTTTGTGTAGTTGAACACCTTTTTAGCCATTTCAAGAGCTTTTTCAAAAGTGTACCCCTCATTGTCAACAAGCTGTCTGATAAGCTCCGGAATCGAAATTACAGGATGTGTATCGTTAAGCTGAATGGAAATATAATCAGCAAGATTATCAACTGTTCCATGAATTGCCTTATGCTTTCTTATAATGTCCGTCAGTGACGCACAGCTGAAGAAATACTGCTGCTTCAGACGAAGCTTCTTTCCCTCGTTTGTGTCGTCATTAGGATAGAGTACACGGGATATATCCTCAGCAAAAATCTTTTCCTTTGAAGCTTCAAGATAATTCTGCTTGTTGAATGTCTCAAAATCAAATTCTTTTACCGGCTCTGCCTGCCACAGACGAAGCGTTCCGACATTATCTGTTTTACAGCCGAATACAGGCATATCATAGGGCACAGCAAGAACTGTCTGCTTATTGAAGCTTACAAGCACAGCTTCATTTCTGCGCTCTGATGACCAAGGATCGCCGTTTCTTGACCAGTCATCCGCTTCTTCACGCTGAAATCCGTCTACAATAGACTGCTTGAAAAGTCCGTATTTATAACGGATTCCGTAGCCGTCAAGAGGAAGGTCAAGTGAAGCCGCACTGTCAAGGAAGCATGCCGCAAGACGTCCAAGACCGCCGTTTCCGAGAGCGGCGTCCTCTATTTCTTCAAACTCAGATATTTCAAATCCGAAATCATTGCGGAGCACCTCTGCAACATCATCGTATATTCCAAGGCAGAGAAGATTATTCTGAATGGCTCTGCCTACAAGAAATTCCATCGAAAGATATGCTGCACGTCTGCCGGAAAGATGCTTTTCACGGCTTTTCTGCCACTGTTCAGAAAAAATTTCCATTACGGCTTCACCTATTGCATTATGAACGTCATACACAGAACCGCTGTTCCATTTTCTCAGCTTCTCGCTTAATTTTGCCTTAAATAAGTTCTTATCCATTTTGTTTCCTCCAGATCATCTGTTATATATCTTGTTAAGTTTTTTTATTTTCTTGGCAAGAGCCGGTGTAAAATCGCTCGCCTGAGTTCTGAACTGCCAGTTACAGCCAAGAGTTGAGGGTGTATTCATTCTGTCATCAGGCGGACTGTCCAGAAAATCCTGCATCTGAGCTGCTGCCACCATTGCAACGCTCGACCATGCTGCACGGATCACCGCCGGAGCTATTTCCCTTTTTTTCGTAACGTTGAGATATTTCTTTGCGAATTTCAGCGATTTTGCGTCCATTTTTGCTATCCAGCCGCTGAGAGTCTCATTATCATGAGTACCTGTATATGCAAAGCAATTAGTATTTGCAAAATTATGCGGAAGATGTTCGTTTTCGCCTCCGCTGAATCCGAACTGCAATACCTTCATTCCTGGATATCCGCATTTATCCAGCATTTCTCGTACTTCGGGAGTAATAAATCCAAGATCCTCGGCAATGATGTTCAGCCTGCCGAGTTTTTCCTCTGCAAGACGGAAAAGCTCGTAATCCGGACCTTTCTTCCACTCGCCGACAGTTGCATCCTCATTACCGAAAGGTATCGTATAATAACTCTCAAATCCACGGAAATGGTCAATACGCACGATATCATAAAGCTCTGACGCTGTTCTGATACGGTCAATCCACCACTGATATCCTGTTTTCTTGTGATATTCCCAGTCGTAAAGAGGATTTCCCCAGAGCTGTCCGGTAGGCGAAAAATCATCGGGCGGACATCCGGCAACAGCAACGGGAGAATGCTTTTTGTCAAACCAGAAAAGCTTGTGATTTCCCCATGCCTCAACGCTGTCAAGAGCACAGTATATCGGGATATCACCAATGATCTCAATACCGTTGTCATTGGCATATTTTTTCAGTTCCTGCCACTGACGGCTGAACTCAAACTGCACAAACTTATAGAAGCCGATGTCCTTTTTGAGTTCCTTTTTTGCAGCGGAAACTGCCTTCGGCTTGTGCATGGAAATATCGCTTTCCCACTCATACCATGCCTTTCCGTCATATTTGAATTTCAGTGCCATAAATAGTGCATACTCGTCAAGCCACTGCTTATTGGCGTCGCAGAACTTTTTATACTGCGGAAATTTCGCCGTTCTGAACCTTGAATAAGCTATTCTCAGCACGTCATAGCAGTGCTCCCATATCACACTGTAGTCTACCTTATCCGGAGATGTTTCCCATACTATCGAAGCAAATTCGTCACGCTCAAGAAGTCCGTCACCTTCAAGTATCTCAAAGTCGATGAAGTAGGGATTTCCGGCATTTACGGAAAACGACTGATAGGGCGAATCACCATAGCTTGTGGGAGAAAGCGGCAGTATCTGCCAGCATTTTACTCCGGCTTTTTTCAGAAAATCAACAAATTCAAAGGCATGACGCCCCATTTTGCCTATACCGTACTCAGACGGCAGACTTGATATATGCATTAGTATGCAGCTTTTTCGCATTGTATATACACCTCTTGTAACTCATCTCAATAACATTGCAGTACAATCTCAGTACTGCCGAATTCTCTGTTTCTGAGATCTTCCTTTTTTATATAAAAGTAGAGATTTCCTCCGTCACCGAACATAAATCCGCATTTCCCGCTCTCGAAAGTAGTAAGCTGACACAGCTGCACAAAGCTTTCATCGAATACATCCGAAAGACCGCACTGTATGCTGTTTGAATATCCCCCCAGCTTGAAGTATTTTTCGCTGTATTCAAACGGATCATATCCAAGAATTCTGTATCTTGCACCCTCATACTCCTCGTAGCTGTAATCTTCCGCAGCTTCGTAATTATCATCATATTCCGGAAGATCGTCCGCTGCAAAGAATTCCACTGCTTTTTCGTCGATAACGCAGTTTCCCTCCGCATAGCGGCAGCTGTTTTCTGCTGGTTCACTGGGAAATTCACATGGTCTCAGTTCTGAGATAACGCCGTCATAATAGCAGACGTAATGTCCGTTTTCAACGGTATCCCACGGCTCAGAATCAAAATCATAGAAGAAATAAAGCATTCCCTTTTCCGGAAAAATATTATCCCTGTCAAAAGGATGAATCTCCTCACAGTTTATCTGCATGAGGAACGTCAGAGGATTGCCTTCGGAATTTCTCACCCATTCAAAGCCTTCATAAATGTCAGGAATTCCGCCTGTCTTGGAGCATCCAGTGTGCACCTCTGCTTCTGAATGTCCGATGTATATGGAATTACGGCGGTATTTTTTCAGTTCCTCCAGCAATTCGTCCGGAACCTCAATGCTTTCAAGCATTGACTTGTACTCCTCACGTTCTGCCGCTGAATCTTTATCCTCCGGATAATCAGCCAAATCAAATCCCGTCATTTCGCAAAGCTTTTCATTCAGATCCTTAAAAATACGGCTCTGTTCCGAAACAGGCATATTCATTATTTCCGAAATATCACCTGCTCCTGTAAGTTCCATCATCAGTCTGTCCGCATTCTGCATGATAGTTTCCTGAGCGTCAAGAATCTTTTTCATAAACTCGTCATTATCCATGCCTTCATTTCGCATGATTTCCTCAAGCTGATCTCTGTAATCATTATTATCCATATAATGCTCTCCTTAGAGTATATTTTACGTTCCTGTGTCAATAATACCCTTGATGAAATATTAATGCAGCAAAGTTTCGCTGCATCGGAACGAGGTAATATCATGAAGCTTGCACAGTATACATTTGCTTTTCTTATGGGCTATTTTATGTACAGCCTTATCGAAATCATCACACGGGGCTACACGCACTGGACGATGTCACTTACCGGCGGAGCAATTCTCGCCATACTCTATGCCATAAACAGTCATCATGCCATGACGCTTATCCGCAGCTGCTTTATCGGGGCGGTAATTATCACTGCCGTTGAGTTTGCAGTCGGAGTTTTTGATAATCTCATCATGGGCTGGCACGTCTGGGATTATTCCGATATGCCGCTGAATGTTCTTGGGCAGATATGTCCGCATTTCACTGTATACTGGTTTCTTATCTGCATTCCGGCGTATTATCTCTGTATGCTCATCCGGCGCAGATTTGCACAGGATCAGGTATAAACAATTAAAGGCTGTTCGGTTTTACGGAACAGCCTTTCATCTGTGAGATTAATAATTCTTGTTAGAATCCGCATTGAAGAAATTATTACTGCTTTCTGTGTAGTAATCATTTGCTTCAAGGGATAAGAAATCCTCGTCTTCCATATCGGGAAGTCTTGCGCCGCAGCGTCCGCAGAACTGGAAACGATCGTTTACCTCAGCGTCGCACTTAGGACAGATCTTATAACCTCTGATCTGATTAAGCTCAAATCTCATCTTCTTGATTCTTCTGCGTCTCTGGTCTATATCATCACAGAGCAGCTTGAGCTGTGCAGGATCATCATTAGGGTTCTTGTAGTACTTCTTACCGATATCAGTAAAGATTTCTACAATTCTTTCTTCCTCGTAAAGAATCTTTCTCTTGAGGTTATTACCCTCTGAAATATTTTTAGCCTTTTCGGAAACTCCTCTGCTCGCATCATTGAATTTATCGAGAATTCCCATTGTACATCACTCCTGTCGGAAATCTATAATTGTTATATATTTATTATACAACATCCGATAGATTATTGTCAAGCGTTTTCAAAATAAATTTAAAATTGCATGGACAATTTGTGAATTATTTACATTTCTTCAATATCATTTTCGGTAAGCTGAATAATACCGCCTCTTGTGAGAGCGTCTGCTGCGTGATTGTTATCGTCAACTCTGATAACAAATGATACTGATTTGTCAGATGTTCCAGTAAATGCATAGAGATATTCAAGGTTTACGTTTTCAGCGCCGAGAATATCAAGAACACGGCTCAGCTGACCGGGAGAATCCGGAATAGAGATCGCAAGAATCTCGGTTACGGTTACGGCGTATGAGTTTTCCTTGAGCGTCTTTACTGCCTTGTCTGTATCGTTTGCAATTATGCGGACAAGTCCGAAATCCCTTGTATCAGCAAGGCTGAGCGCCCTGAGATTGATACCGGTGTCCTTGAGAAGCTTCATTACCTCTGCCAGTCGGTTAGGTTTGTTGTCTACAAAAACTGAAATCTGTCTTACATTTGCCATAAAAAATCCTCCTTTAAATTATATTAATCCATTTTTACATATCCGGGATAGTAGATTTCTCCGTCATCTGTGATATAGAACCACAGTGGACAGGTTATTGCATAATTCGGACAATTCTTTGAATCCTCGTCAACATACATCATAATAAGTCCGGGATAAGCCTTGCTTTCGTCATATCTGCCGTTATTGATAAGTCCGCCGTCAGCGTTGAACCACTCCCACTCGCCGTCAGAAAATTCTATTGTTGTTTCAACATCATCACAGTTATATTGTGAATTGGCAATTTGAATCAAACGATTTAAGTAGGTTTCTTTTTCTTCATTAGCACCTAAAAGACTTGATTGTTCATCATTATCTATTGCATCTTCAAGGTCGTGTTTCAGAGTGAAGTCCTTACCCTTTTTGTACTTTCCGTCAAGCTCAATACCATAAGCATCTGTACAGAGGAAATCATCCACAGCATAAAGCGTGTTGGGGTAATTATAATTAATCTGCCCGTTGTAATACACAAAACGTACAAATGGAAGGATAGAGAAATCAGTAAACTTATCGCTGGAATTCATATATGGAACATCAAGCTTATAGTATGAACCTGTTTCATTCAGTTGCTGCATCCTATAACGAGCTTCAGCAATTCCTACTTTATCTTGATGATATTCTCTTAGTGCCTTGTATACATCTTTATAATTCTTCTTTAATTCGCCAAATGTTATAGTGCCCATTGATATCAGTTCATCCCTGACATCACTGTCAACGTTTTCAAGCCATTCATCTTCAGCACTGATTTCTATAAGATCATCGGAAGATTTTGTACCTATTACAATATCTGGATCACATTCTACCTCATCATTGATGTTTACTTTATAATCCGAATCTGAATTAATCCAATTCTCATAAGAAAATATTATTTTCCTATTTTTAACAGAAAATGTTCCGTCATAGTATAAATCAATCACACCATTTCTATTCCATATAGGAATAAGAAATTCATCACCAGAGAACTTAAACAGATGAGGATTATACTTACTGTCATTATCCTTCTCATAATTCTCGGCAAGATTCATGCTGTATTCTATTCCTTCATCAATGCCATCTTCAAAAACTTCCCTGTTTCCGTCAAAAGGTTTTATTGAAACATACTCACTTTCGCTATGCGTACTAAGTTCATCTGTCTCTTGATTGTCAGTCTCCGATGTCGTTGAAACATAGTCACTTTCGCTATGCGTACTAAGTTCATCTGTCTCTTGATTATCAACTTCTGATATTGTTGAAACCGCAGATTCCTCGCTGCTTTTTTTATCGTCCTTCTTGTTACTGCAGGCTGTAAACGCACCCGCACACATTGCGCCGGCAAGAATCGCAGATATAACTTTCTTCATTTATATCAGTTCCTATCAGTCGTGAAGCTTACGCTTGTCGATTACACGGACAGCTTTGCCTTCACTTC
The DNA here is from genome assembly GCA_017513795.1 of Ruminococcus sp. Classification (GTDB taxonomy): domain Bacteria; phylum Bacillota; class Clostridia; order Oscillospirales; family Ruminococcaceae; genus Ruminococcus. Next base: position 5,825 of record JAFXEJ010000041.1, on the reverse strand, counting down.
TTGTAATGGACTTAGGTGCTACAAGATGAACCTTAGGATTGATTCCGAGCATTGTCTTCATTGCTTCCGCAAGAGCTCTCTCCTTCTGCTGCATATCGCTTACCTTATCAGAAACCTGATCGGGATTCATTTCAACGTTTATGTCAAGTGTATCTGTATTGTTTACACGGTCAACCTCGATAAGATAGTTAGGTGAATAGCCGTTTTCGATGAGAACTGTCTCGATCTGTGACGGGAATACATTTACTCCTCTGATGATAAGCATGTCATCGCTTCTGCCCATAGGCTTAGCCATCTTGATGAGTGTACGTCCGCATGAACACTTCTTTCTGCTGAGTACGCAGAGATCTCTTGTTCTGTATCTGAGAAGCGGGAATGCTTCCTTTGTAAGGCTTGTAAATACAAGTTCTCCTACCTCGCCCTCAGGAAGAACTTCGCCTGTATCGGGATTGATGATCTCAGGGTAGAAGTTATCTTCGTTGATGTGCATACCTGTCTGCTCTGAGCACTCAAAAGCAACACCAGGGCCGCTTGTTTCTGTCAGACCATAGATATCGTATGCCTTGATTCCGAGAGATTTCTCGATAGACTGACGCATTTCCTCTGTCCACGGCTCAGCGCCGAAAATACCTGCCTTAAGGCTGATATCGTCGGGAGTAAGTCCCATATCATTGAGAGTTTCGCCGATATATGCAGCGTATGAAGGTGTACAGCAGAGAATTGTTGAACCAAGGTCACGCATGAATGTGATCTGACGCTCTGTATTTCCGCTTGACATAGGAAGTGTAAGGCATCCTACCTTATGAGAACCGCCGTTGAGTCCGGGACCGCCTGTGAAAAGTCCGTAGCCGTAGCTTATATGGCATACATCCTCGTTTGTACCGCCGACAGCAGTAATAGCACGGGCACAGCAGTCCTCCCAGAGATCGATATCATGCTGTGTATAGAAAGCAACGACACGCTTGCCTGTTGTTCCGCTTGTAGACTGGATTCTTACGCACTCGCTGAGCGGCTTTGCAAGAAGTCCGTATGGGTAAGCATCACGGAGATCAGACTTTGTGAGGAAAGGAAGCTTGTGAAGATCGTCAGTTGACTTGATATCCTCCGGCTTTACGCCCTTTTCGTCCATAAGATCACGGTAATACTTCACGTTTTCGTAAACGTGCTTCACCTGTGCCACAAGACGTTCATCCTGAAGCTTCTTCATATCTTCTCTCGACATGGTTTCAATCTCTTGATTCCAATATTTTTCCATTGATTTTTCCTCCTTGTATTTAATTAATTGTATATTGAATAATATTGCTCACTCTTATGTAAGTTCCGTTAATATAGGCAGTAAGATAAATAGTATATTCTCCCGTTGAAATACCAAAATATTTATAGCTCAGTTCGTCTTCTGCAATTCTGTGAAGTACCTTCACACCGTCCTTCTCTACCATCCATCCTAAATTGCTAAATCCTTCGTGCTCGTCACGGGTAACTGTATGATCTTCATCCATTGTAAGGTGAAAGGTTTCAACAATTTCAACTTCGTCTATACGCTTCTGCCGATATGAAAGATAGTCAAAAGGCTCTCCGTCAACGGTAACATCTGCCGTACAGCCGGTTAAGGTCATATATGCTTCCCTGCCAACTATTGCACCGTAATCATCAGCACCGCCGCTCACCTTGCCTTGAACATTGATATTCTTCCATTCATAGGACTGATATATCTGACCGCCCACGATTCCTGTGCACCCTGTTGCTGATACATCAGCGTTTGTGAAATTAATATCTTCAACATAAACGTTGAGCCCATAACCGATAAAGCCTGTATCATCATAATCAGAGCTTATAGTCATTCCGTTTATGGTATGTCCCTGACCGAAAACGCTTCCGCTGAACTGATGCTTGGAACCGCTATCCGTCCAGCCCATGGGTTTCCAGTCGTATCCGGTAAGGTCAATATCGTCTTCAAGATAAACCGAAACCGACTCACCCCCACTTATGCCGTTGACATACCAGACAACCGATGCAAGCTCAGTTTCATCCGAAACATGGAACTCCGGAGCATTTTCCATTGCCCATTCCTTGTCGGCAAGCTCCATTATACTTCCGGTTTCGCACTCACGCTCCCAGTCGGTAGGATAATCCTCCGGACGCCGTTCATACTCATACTGCGAAACATCCTTTCCCCAGCAGGAGTACCACTGATACGCGTCGGCGAGGAGGTAAACTCCGTACTCGGATATATCCGCAGATACCGCACATTTATCCTCATCATGTACGGCATTCATCACCGTATCATAACTGTCGTTCCACTCGTTGTAATGCAGCATTATAAGGTTTTTCTGCGGGATTCCCCTGAGCTCGTCAGGATCGTAAGTAAGGTATATATTCGGCTCAGAAACATTCTCGTCATACTCTATTTCCAGAGGTACTCCGACAATTCCGACAACACCGTTATGAAGCACGTGTCTGCTCACACTGATACTGACGTGTTTCCTGATATTTTCATCGCACGTTCCCGTAAAAGTCACCGCAGTAACTTCCGGCTTTCCGCTTTCTTCAATGTATTTTCCGCAGCTCTGTCTGCCTATGCCGGTTGTTTCCTCCGGAATAACCACTTCTTCATTCTCAGCCTTTTCCGTGCCGGAATCAGTATCTCCGCATGAGAAACAGGCAGAAGTAATCAGTGTCAGAGCCGCAATCAATGAAAGTATACGCTTCACAGAACCCCACCTTTCTGCATTATAAAGCTGTATATCCTCAGTTATGCATTCTTTCCGAGTTCAAATGCCTTTTTGTTGAGTTCAAGGAATTTCGCCGGAACACACTGTTCAAGCGCATTCTGCCAGAGTTCCTCAGGGAAGTCAAGCTTTGACGCAAGCACACCCATAAGAACTACGTTTGCAGCCTTTGAAGTTCCAGCCTGCTCTGCAAGAGAAAGAGCGTCAACAGCAACAAGCTGTGCACCAGCCGCTGCAAGCTTTTCTGTGAGATTTTCAGGATACTGTGCTGCTCCTGTGATAACGGGCATGGGATCAATCTGCTGTGTGGATGTGATGAGATGTCCGCCCTTTTTCAGAAAAGGAAGGCATCTTGCGGCTTCAAGAAGCTCAAAGGAGATAACAGCATCTGCCTCGCCATTTTCTATAACCGGTGAATACACCTTATCGCCGTATTTTACATATGTAACAACAGAACCGCCTCTCTGAGACATTCCGTGAACCTCGCTCACCTTTACATCGTATCCCTGAGCAAGCAGGACATTTCCAAGAAGTCTTGATGCAAGCAGAGAACCCTGTCCGCCTACACCGACTATCATAATTGATTTAGTTTCCATATTTAAAAATCACCTTTCGTTATTTTCTGATAATTTCCAGATCGCCGTCAACAAATCCTATTCCTACCGGCTCAGAATTAAGTATACCGGCATATTTTCCGCTTTCAAGATAATCGCCTATCCAGCCTTTTATGAGATTCTGTGCGGCTTTCCAGTCCTTATCTTCCTCGTCGGAAAGCTCAACGCAGAATATATCTTCTTCCGATGACCAGCATTCCTCACAAGCCCAGTCGGAATCTTCCTCGTCAAAGGCTTCACAGGCTACAAGCTGCACACCATAGACGCTGTCCTCAATGGACTCCTCATAAAGATTGAAGTTGAATGCTTTTGTATTTTCGGGCATATCGTTATTTTCAAGCAGAGCGTCAAGCCATGCTGAAAAGTGTTCATAAAGCTCTGTTTTAAGCATTTTATTCACCTCAGCCAATTGCGCCGATCTTGCAGAGCTCCTGACAGATTCCGCAGCCTACGCACTGTGTATGGTCGATAACTGCCTTGCCGTCTCTCATGGAAATTGCAGGACATCCGAGCTTCATGCACATCTTGCAGCCTACGCACTTGTCGCTGTTTACTTTAAGAGGAGCATTATGCTTAACATACTTGAGAAGTGCACAAGGACGTCTTGAAATAATAACTGAAGGCTCATCAGCAGCGAGTTCTTCCTTGAGTGCAGCTTCACATTCAGCAAGGTTGTAGGGATCTACCACAACAACTCTCTTGATTCCTACTGCACGGCAGAGTTCCTCAAGATTTACAGCAGCAGCCGGATCGCCCTTGAGATTCTTGCCTGTGGTAGGATTCTGCTGGTGACCTGTCATGCCTGTGATTGAGTTATCAAGGATGATGACAGTTGAATTTGAAGCATTATATGCGATATTAACAAGACCTGTGATACCGCTGTGCATGAATGTTGAATCGCCGATAACAGCAACGCTCTTGTGCTCTGCTTCTGCACCTCTTGCCTTGTTGAAGCCGTGAAGTCCGGAAATTGAAGCGCCCATACAGATAGTTGTATCAAGTGCGTCAAGCGGAGCACACGCACCAAGAGTATAGCATCCGATATCACCGGATACTGTTATGCCAAGCTTTTTGAGAGCGTAGTACATACCTCTGTGAGGACATCCAGCGCACATTACAGGAGGACGTACAGGGATATTGTCTTCAAGAGCAACGAATTCCTTCTTCTCGCCGAGAAGCTTCTCTGCGATCACAGACTGCTGAATCTCACCGATACAGCCGAAGATTTCCTTGCCCTGAACATTTGTAACACCGATATTGCGGCAGTGCTGTTCGATAATGCCGTCAAGCTCCTCGATGATGTAAATTTTCTCATATTTTGCAGCAAAATTACGGATAAGCTCAACAGGCATGGGATTTACCATACCGAGTTTGAGGTATGAAGCCTTATCGCCGAGAGCTTCCTTTGCAAACTGATATGCAGCTCCGTTGGTGATAACACCGAACTCAGCTGTTTCAGATATTTCTGTTCTGTTGAGACTGCTGCTTTCTGCATACTCAACAAGCTTATTTGTACGTTCCTCAACGAAAACGTGCTTTCCACGGGCATAAGCCGGCATCATAACGTATTTCTGAGGATTCTTCACATATTCTTTAAGACCGTCGTTTGCTCTGTCTTCGAGGTCAACAATGCTCTGTGAATGAGCTACACGAGTGGACATTCTTACGATAACAGGAGTATCAAAATCCTCGGAAATCTCAAATGCAGTCTTCACGAATTCCTTAACTTCAGCAGAATCAGAGGGTTCCAGCATGGGTACCTTTGAAGCGATAGCGTGATGACGGCTGTCCTGCTCGTTCTGTGAGGAGTGCATTCCCTGATCGTCAGCAACAGCAATAACAAGTCCGCCGTTTACGCCTGTGTAAGAAGCTGTATACAGCGGATCAGCAGCAACGTTAAGACCAACGTGCTTCATACCGCAGAAGCTTCTTGCGCCCGCAATGGAAGCACCAAGAGCTGTTTCCATTGCAACCTTCTCATTGGGAGCCCATTCAGCGTACATTTCGTCGTATTTTGCAGCCTCCTCAGTAATTTCTGTCGAAGGTGTTCCAGGATAGCTGGATACCACACGGCAGCCGGCTTCGTATAAGCCTCTTGCGAAGGCTTCATTTCCAAGCATAAGTTTTTTCATTTTAATTTATCCTTTCAATACTTATTTATTTTATATCAATAAGTTCATCAGAACTTAAAGGTTTCTTTTAAGATATTCCGCAACGCCGTTATTATCGTTTGAAGATATTATTATATCAGCGGCAGATTTCACTTCGTCACGGGCATTTTCAACAGCAATCTTCACATCTGACTGCTCGAACATCGCCAGATCATTGAGATTATCTCCGAAGCAGACAACTTTTTCATAGCCATAAAGCTTCCGGAGCTTTTTTATACCATTTGCCTTTGAAGCTTCTGAGGAGAATACTTCAAGATACCATTTTCCTGTATATGTATCCTCGTAGAAAGCACAGTCAAGACCATCCACTT
>JAFXEJ010000040.1 GCA_017513795.1 Ruminococcus sp. | reverse complement strand
TACGCATTACGAATTATGCATTACGCATTAAAAAAGCATGACGCTGCACCGGCACCAGCGGTGCCCCCGTTCCACGTTCCCATGTGCGTTCCGCACATTCCTCTGTACGATGCAGAACTTGCCATTCGCTCGTGGGAACAAATTTTATGCCAATCATTTTTAACTGCGTGACGCTGCACCGGCACCAGCGGTGCCCCCGTTCCACGTTCCCATGTGCGTTCCGCACATTCCTCTGTACGATGCTGAACTCGCCATTCGCTCGTGGGAACAAATTTTATGCCGGTCTTTTTTTAACTGCGTGACGCTGGTATGTGTAATTAAGGTATTGACAAACAGAAAAATATATGATATAATTATTTGCAGAGCAGAATTGAGGCTCAATCAGGAGATTACAGACAGTAAATTCCGAAATATAGATGTGTGGGCCCTGTGCAACAAGACCCCGTGAACCATGTCAGGCGGGAGACCGAGCAGCATTAAGCGGTGCGTGTTGTGTGCCGCAGTAAGCCTGCACATCTATGTTCCGGAATTTTTTGTTATGATTGCGGAATAATGCGGATAGGGGGCATGAATGTGTACAAGGCTTTATATCGTAAGTGGAGACCAATGACCTTCGATGATGTCATCTCCCAGCAGCAGACCACCGAAACACTGAAAAATCAGATTATCGGCGGAAAAACAGCTCATGCCTATCTTTTTACTGGCTCAAGAGGTACCGGAAAAACCACCTGTGCCAGAATCCTTGCAAAAGCCGTGAACTGCCGCAGCATGAAAGACGGAAATCCCTGTCTTGAATGCGATATCTGCCGTGACGCTGACTCTGGCGCACTGACCGATATCATCGAGATCGACGCTGCTTCCAACAACGGCGTTGATGATATCCGTGATCTCCGTGACGGTGCTGTTTATATGCCCGAACGTGGAAAATACAAAGTCTACATCATCGACGAGGTACACATGCTCTCGCAGAGTGCTTTCAACGCACTTCTCAAAATCATGGAAGAACCTCCGCCTTTTGTCAAATTCATCCTCGCAACAACGGAAATTCACAAGGTTCCGGCGACAATCGCTTCACGCTGTCAGAGATACGATTTCAGACGCATAAAGCCCGAGGATATCGCTGCACGTCTGAGCTACATCGCAAAACAGGAGGATATAAACCTCACCGGCGACGGCGCTGCTCTTATCGCACGTCTTGCTGACGGCGGAATGAGAGACGCTGTTTCGCTTCTTGACCAGTGTTCTGCGTGTTCCGAGGTGATAAATGCCGAAGCAGTTTCAGCTTCTGCCGGAATTGCCGGACGTGATTACCTCTACAGCATCCTCGAAGCTATTGAGGATTCCGACGCTTCAAAGGCTCTTTCGATAACGGGCGAGCTCTACGATATGTCAAAGGATCTCACCCGTCTCTGCGATGAAATAATCACTCAGCTGAGAAATATCATGCTGCTTAAAGTTTCACCGGAAACGGCTGAAAATCTTATCGCCTGTCTGCCCGATGAGCTTGACAGACTTAAAGCTCTTGCCGGAAAAACTGAGCTTGACGCCGTTATGAACAGACTCTCTCTGCTTCAGGAGTGCCGTGAACGCATGCAGCGTGCCATGAACAAGCGTGTTGAGTTTGAAATGTCGCTGATAACTATGTGTTCCGGCGGAAATCGCACCGAATCTATTGACAATTCTGAAATTTATGATAAAATAAAAAGGCTGGAAGAAAAAATCAGCCATGCCGCAATTCAGCCAAAAACGGCTCCGGCAAGAAAAGAACGTGAGGAGCTTACGGCTTCAAATCCTGTGACAGAAGCAGATCCGGCACCGACTGTCGATATTAAAAAGCTTCGTCCGGAAGATCTCAGACCTTGCACACGCTGGGATGAGGTTCTGACGGAATTTCGAAATGTATGTCCCGCAGTCGCTGGAAGTCTTGACGGTTCTTCTGCGGCAACAGCCGGAAATGTGATATTCATTACCTCGCAGAACCGCTTCTTCATCACGCTTTTCAAGGTCAGAGAAAATGCTCTGGCTCTCGGAGAAACTATCAGCCGTGTTCTCGGACAGAAATATCTTATCCGTGCACGATGCGCTACAACTGTAGATGAACAGAAAAGCATGGCGGAACAGCTTATAAAAAAGGCGATTGACAGCAATATTGAAACTGCTGTTGATAATTCGTAAATCCCGATATATCGGCGTTTACATTAATATAACAACTAAAAATCAAAGGAGAAATTGAAATGAAAGCAAGAATCCCCAAGAATGTGGGCGGCGGCGCTCAGAACATGAATCAGATGATAAAGCAGGCTCAGAAAATGCAGGATCAGATCACTGAGCTTCAGGAAGATATCGAGGAGAGAGAATTCTCCGCTACATCCGGCGGCGGCGCTGTAGAAGTAACAGTTACCGGCAAGAAGACAATCAAGGCTCTTACAATCAAGCCAGAGGTTGTTGATCCTGAGGATATTGATATGCTTCAGGACCTCATCATCAGCGCAATAAACGAAGCTATCAACAACGTTGAAACTACTACTGAAAGCGAAATGAGCAAGATCACCGGAGGCGTTTCACTCCCCGGCCTGTTCTGATTTAATGGCAGATCATAACGCACTTCCGCTTGTAATTCTTGCGGAAAAATTCGCTTCCCTTCCCGGAATCGGCATGAAATCCGCACAGAGACTCGCCTATCATGTCATGTCTATGGACGACGACTCTGTAAAGGACTTCGCACAGGCGCTTATCAATGCAAAAAGGAACGTTCACAGCTGCAAATGCTGTCAGAATCTGACGGAAAAGGAGCTTTGCCCTATATGCAGCGACGGCGAGCGTGACGGACGTGTTATATGCGTTGTCGAAGGTCCTAAGGATGTAACGGCTTTTGAGCGTACAAGGGAATATAACGGCGTGTATCACGTTCTTCACGGTCTGCTGTCCCCTATGGACGGAATTACTCCGGATAAGCTCCGTATAAGAGAGCTTCTGGCAAGAATTTCGGCTGGCGGCGTGGAGGAAGTTATAATGGCGACAAATCCCACTGTTGAGGGTGACGCTACGGCTATGTATGTCGCCGGACTTCTCAAGCCTATGGGAATAAAGGTGACAAGACTTGCATTCGGACTTCCTGTCGGCGGAATTCTTGAATATGCGGACGAAATTACGCTGTTCAAAGCACTTGAAAACAGAAATGATATGTAATACAAAAAAACCGGACGGCTTTCTGCTGTCCGGTTTCTGTTTTTTGCGTAAATTCGTATTTACGGCGATGATGTTTTCATGAATTTTATATCATGTACAAGTGTTCACGGGCGAACACATGGGTTCACCCCTACTATTAGTAGAAGGTTGCAACCAGCTTTTCGGGCGGTGCGGCTGGAGATATCTCCATGATTTTCAGCACAGGGCCTTTTCCCTTATAGAATTTATGCTTGCGCACTTCGATCTGCGCCTTTGCTATAAACCAGCTTCTCTCCGGAATCTGCTCTGCGCCGTCCTTTTCGCACACAAACCAGCAGTATGTAATATCATCCACACAGCAGGTCATGACATTTCTGCCAAGTGCAAAAACGTTATCAGGAAATTTCGGGTTTCTTGCGGCAAGTCCCTTGAATGTCACTGTTTTGCCGTCGTATTTCTTCGGCTCCTCCATGATATCACGGTAAAACAGCGCATAATCGTTGTCCTCAATCACGATATTGTCCGATTCTACGTCAAACGGAAGGGGATCTTCAATATCATCATAGGCAACAGTTCCGTCAGTATATTCGTAAGCAATTTCTGTACGTCGGCTTGTTCCACGCACGATTTTGTGGAATTCCTGTGGATCAAACTTTTTCTCCATGCGGTTGAAAACAACAAGCTCGCAGATATTCAGCTTATCCACAACAAGACTTCTCATATTTGCATTGTAGCTGAGAAATGTCGAAGCATCGGCAAAAAACATCACCTGATAGATAGCCCAGCCCTCCGGCATAGCCTCGAAAAGCTCGTTGATAAGCCACATTCCGTTGTACTCGATAACAACACGCTCAGCGTCGCACTCGTCAACCATGCGCTGGAGATTTGCCTCATTCAGCTCGCTTTTGTCGTCAATTGTCCGGATAAACACGTTCTTTGACGGATATGTTGACGGCTCGTATTCCTCAACGCCCTCCTCGCAGACGAGAAGCAGAGTTCTTTCGCCGTTATTGAATCTCTTGTCCTCAAGAGTCTCCTGAATAAATTTTGTTTTGCCCGATTCCAGAAATCCCAGAAAGAGATATACGGGCATTTCTTCCATATTTTTCGGCATTTTCAATCCCTCCGGTTACTTTTCAGCACGAAAGAGTTTTGCAATTGCTTCTTCGTTGATTTTTGAGCCGATAACGCAAAGTCTGCCGATAGTTCCGGCACAGCCTGTACGGACATCCGGAATTCCGGGAACATAGTCGAAGTGAATCCAGTTTCCGTCTGTTCCGGCAACAATTCCCTTTGCACGAAGGATCATGCCGTAAGCTTCCTCGTCGCCAAGAGCATTGAGAGCATTTGTGATCTCCTCAATTGAGTATGCGGCGGGAGTTTCGATTCCCCAGCTTGTGAAAACTTCGTCAGCGTGGTGGTGCTCGTGGTCGTGACAGCCGCAAGTACAGTTCTCGTCATGGTCATGGTGGTGATGCTCATGCTCATGATCGTGACAGCCGCAAGTGCAGTTCTCGTCGTGGTCATGGTGATGATGTTCATGCTCATGATCGTGACAGCCGCAGGTGCAGTTCTCGTCGTGGTCGTGGTGATGATGTTCGTGCTCATGATCGTGACAGCCGCAAGTGCAGTTCTCGTCGTGGTCATGGTGGTGATGCTCATGCTCATGATCGTGACAGCCGCAAGTGCAG
>JAFXEJ010000003.1 GCA_017513795.1 Ruminococcus sp. | reverse complement strand
GCCGAGCGAGAGCGCCTGCGGCGCGGCGATGGTCGCGCCGGTCACCAGCCCGGCGGCATCGCGTGCGACCCGGACCTCGACGAGGCCGGCTATTTCCTCGAACAGCAGGATGTGTTTCAAAATCATATATTGGTATGGCTGATGCGAATTTTGACGCAATGATTAAGTTTATGCTGGAAGTTAATACCAACGTATTATATTTCTGCAATGCCGGAAAGGACAGAACAGGTGTTGTTTCTGCTGCTTTGCTATATCAGCTGGGAATGTCATCCGATTACATTATAAATGATTATCTGAAATCAAAGGACAATCTGGAAGCAATGCTTACTGAGTATGCAAAACAAAATCCGGATGCGGACATAGATGTTATTACACCGCAGAAACGATATATCGAAGAATTTCTGATATGGTATGCTGACAGAAAAAATCGTAAAAATGATTGTCATATATAGCCGCTTAACGCAGCGAACCGGACCATTTTGTGCAGACAGCACAGGTGGTCCGGTTCATATTTAAGGAGAATAGTTTAATCTTAAATTGGTCGAAAAAACATTTTCGTTTTTTCTGAAATACTCATTTGGTCAGTTGCTTAATAACTTCTGTTTCATGAGACAAAGATCGAAAACATCGAGGATTCCGTCCTCGAAAAGATCGCCGGCTTTCCAGTTGATAAGATTTCCGTCCGGCACACGGATAAGCCATTTCTGAACCGCAACAGCATCGGCGATTGAAAATTCTCCGTCAGCGTTGACATCGCCTTTTATCGTTTCAGGTTCATTCTGTGACATCATAGTGGAAGTCAGAAGAATCATCGCAGCATTGCCGTAGATTGTATTTTCGTTTGTAGTCCATTCGCCGTCGCTGTCGATAAAGCACTTTCCGGTGAATTTTGAAAGGTGCGGATTATTGCTGTCGTTTGTACCCTCGGTAAAATATCCGGCAGGGCACTGATACGGTTCAAGTCGTGCGTCCTTAGTGTATATTGCGCTGAAAATATTTGAAACGCTGTTTTCGCCGTATCCGGAAACATAGCTGAACGAGATAGGATTGATACCAAGCATATAGTTCATGTGATTCTCAATACTTTTCTTTACATCTTCCTTTACCTCGCCGTATGCGGCAAGATCACCGAGGAACAGCGTCATTGCAGTATGATTAGCCTGTAGATTTGAACCCCACCAGAAGCCCCATATCGGCATTTCAAGTCCCCATGTATCGTACTTCAGCATTCTTGCACGCCATTTTTCATACTGCTCAAAGGACTTGGCAATTTCAGGAGCCGGATTTTCATTTCCGTAAAGATAGTGATAGAATCCGAGGAACGATCTTCCAGAATGTCCGTAATTTATACATGAAGCGGTATAGAAATTATTTATGCTCTCAGCGTCACAGTTTGCTGTCATGTAATTTTCGTATTCAGAGGCGTCCTCGCCTTTGAGCGTCAATGCACGATAAATCGTGCCGGCTGCCTGAAATCTGCTCTGTTCGAAATTAACTTCCTTGAACGTATATGTACGATTTGCTGCACCTATCGAGGTGTTAAGCTTGTTTGAGGGATCGTTTATCCAGTCCCATGCACGGAGAGATGTTTCAAGGCACTGTTCAGCGAAATCCTTGTAAGCCGGTATATCTCTGTAGACAATGTATGCCTGTGCGAGAACTCCGCACATATCTGCTGTTGCAAGGTGACAGCGCAGATCTCTTTCGGACGGATCTGATGTATGATCGGATGTACGGTATAGCGTATCTTCAAGGTAGATAATATTGTTGTCAGTGTCATAATTTACAGCTGTGTAGAATGAACCATCCTTGCTGCTGTGTTCAAGGCTGAGCAGCATATCGAGTTCATATTTTGCTTCGGAAAGTATTCCGGGAGCATCAACGTATTCCGGATTATCGGGATCTGTTTCGGGGATATTCATTTTCAGATCATCGAATATCTGTGGATTGAGTTCGTATGCAAGAAGCAGATCAGTTACAGCATTTGCGCCGGAAGTGACATATTTTCCGTAGTCGCCGGCATCATACCAGCCGCCGGAAACATCATAGGTTTCAGCGTCGGGATTATCACGATCAGACCATTTTTTTACCTTGACATCATCCGGATGAAGATTTTCTCTTGCGAATATTCCGGCATATTCCTCCTCGATTTCTATGCCCTGACGCTGATAGTAATAATACTTTGTCAGATCGTTCAGAAGATTATCATAAACGTCATTGCTGATCTCAAATTCTGCTGATTTCAGAGTATCAAGCTCCAGACCGTTATTTTTGTCGTACGGAGACATAACAGAAGCGTCAAGCCCTGTATTTTCTATGCGGATATAATAGCGTCCGGGCTGTGTAAGTTCGTCGAAACTGAAGATATGAACCATTTCGCCGGAGAAATTCTCCTCGTATACAGCGTCAGGAAGCTTGTCTGTGTAAACGACTTTGCCGGTTTCTGCATTGATTATCTCGTAGGATTTACCGTTAAGCGAACCGAATTTTTCAAAGTAGCTGACTCTTGCAGTTTTTGCTGAATTGCAGTAATATCCGACCTGATTGACCTTCATTAAGGGGTACTGACGTTCATCGTCGGTCGAAGAAATCTTCACATTTCTGAAAGTAAGTGTATTGTCCTTGGGTACGCCGTTGACGTAAATAAGCCAGAAATTGTCCGGATCAAAGTCGGAATCCGGATGAGCGTCAATGACATCCTTTATCGGGAGAGAGTAGCTTTTCCATTCCGGACCGGCGCTGATATCCTTGTATTCTTCCATATCAGTCCAGTAAATTTTCACCTGATCTGCGTGATTTTTGGAGGACAGACCAATATTGAACTTTACTGTTGCGGAGGTACTGTTTTTTACCTCGAAATGCAGATAGCCGTTTTCGCAGTAATCGCCGAGAAGGAGAGTACGCCATGAATTATCGGGAGTAAGATTCTGTCCGCCCCAGCTTGCGGTAGTCCAGTCCTTGCCGTTGTTTTCGATAAGGATAGTCTGAAGCTGAAGTCCGGGAGTTTCCTCGACATTTGCAGAAGAAAT
>JAFXEJ010000039.1 GCA_017513795.1 Ruminococcus sp. | reverse complement strand
TATCGAGAAGTTTGACTCTACTATCGGTGCCGGAACAGTTCTCATGCCTTTCGGCGGCGTATACCAGATGACTCCTTCTCAGGCTATGGCTGCAAAGATTCCTGTACTTTCAGGCGATACAAAGACCTGTTCCCTCATGGGCTGGGGTTACAATCCTGATATATCCGAAAAGAGCCCCTACCACGGCGCAATGCTCGCTGTTATCGAATCTATCGCTAAGGTCGTTGCAGCCGGCGGAACTTACAAGAAGTGCTGGCTCACATTCCAGGAATACTTCGAGAGAACTCAGAATGATCCCAAGCGCTGGGGCAAGCCTATGGCTGCACTTCTCGGTGCTTTCAAGGCTCAGCTCGAAATGGGATGCGGCTCTATCGGCGGTAAGGACTCAATGTCCGGTACATTTGAAAATATCGACGTTCCGCCTACACTCGTATCCTTTGCTGTTTCTACTGCAATGGCTGACAAGATTGTTTCCACTGAATTCAAGAGTGCCGGCAACTCCGTTATCATGATTACTCCAGAATACGACGAAAATGGTCTGCCTGTATTCAGCAGCATCAGAGACTGCTTCGACAAGGTAGAAAAGCTCATTGCTGACGGTCGTGCTAACTCAATCTGGACTATCGGCTACGGCGGCGCTGCTGAAGGTATTGCAAAGATGTGCTTCGGTAACAAGATAGGTTTTGCTTTTGATGTACGTCTTACAGGCGAACAGCTCTTCAAGCCCTGCTATGGTTCATTCATCATCGAACTTAACGGCGACGCTCAGGACGGCGAATATGTTATCGGTAAGACAATTTCCGACTACATGATCCGCTGCATTGATTACACTGTAAATCTCGACAACATCCAGCGTGTATGGGAAGGAAAGCTTGAACCTGTATTCCCGTGCAGAATCAAGACTACCGACGTTACTCCTGAGGTTTACTCACATTCAGACAGACTCCACCTTACAGCTTCTATCAAGGCAGCTCAGCCGAGAGTACTTATCCCTGTATTCCCCGGTACAAACTGCGAATACGATACTGCAAGAGCATTTGAAAAGGCTGGCGCTGTTCCGGAAACTGTTGTTATCAGAAACCTTACAGCTGAGGCTATCGAGGAATCTGTAAACTACTTTGAAAAGGCTATCAGAAAGTCACAGATCATTATGATTCCAGGCGGATTCAGCGGCGGTGACGAGCCTGAGGGAAGCGGTAAGTTCATTACTGCATTCTTCCGCAACCCCAGAATCAAGGACGCTGTTCATGATCTTCTCAAGAACCGTGACGGTCTTATGCTTGGTATCTGTAACGGCTTCCAGGCTCTTATCAAGCTCGGTCTTGTTCCTTACGGCGAAATCGTTGATATGACAGACGAATCTCCTACTCTTACTTTCAATACAATCGCACGTCACCAGTCAATGATGGTAAATACAAGAATCGCTTCCAACAAGAGCCCATGGCTCTACGGCTGCGAAGTTGGCGATATCCACACTATCCCGATCTCACACGGTGAAGGACGCTTCGTTGCTCCTGCAAGCCTTATCCAGCAGATGGCTAATAACGGTCAGATCGCTACTCAGTACGTTGACCTTAACGGCAATCCGACAATGGATATCCGCTATAACCCCAATACTTCTATCGAGGCTATCGAGGGTATTACTTCCCCTGACGGACGTGTTCTCGGTAAAATGGGACACAGCGAACGTATGGGCAGCTTTATCGGTAAGAACGTTGCCGGAAATAAGGATCAGAAAATCTTCGAAAGCGGCGTAAATTACTTTAAATAATAAATATACGGTCAGTTTACTGTAATATTTTTATAGGAACTCTTACAGGTGTTATTGAGGAAAACCCTTTTGAAAAAGGGTTCTTCCTCAAACTCCTTTCCTAAAACTTTCAGTACTAAATTTCAGCCGGATAGGGCGCACTAAGAGAAAAACTCAACTTTCTCATTAACTGGTGTGCGCCCTATCCGGCTGAAATTTTAATATTAAAAATCTTTGGAAGGGGGTTCGGGAGACAACCTTTCCTCAGAAAGGTTTCCCCCGATAAATACATATAAAAGTTCTATAAAAGTATAACAGTCAAGCTGACCGTAAATTTTATTCAAACTGGCTTTCGTGGCGAGTAAAGAAGTCAGTTCTCGGCGGCAAGAATTTAAGTTCATGTTTTTCGCCGGTGAAGAAATTAATCGGTTCAAGAATAGTATCCCATGACCAGATACGTTCATCTGTCTGGAGATATTCACGAAGCTTTTCTGTACCGAATGGTGCCATAGGATGAAGCAGTACGCCGGCAATTCTGATAATATAGAACAGATTTGCAAGAGCCTGTTCAAGGGCATCACGGTCAGGATATTCGCCTGTGAGAACCTTAGCCATATACTTACTTCCGTTTCTAATATAGCTGTCAAGAACGTATGTGCACTGATGGAATGCAAACTTTGACATATGGCGCTCATATTCCAGAACAGCCTTTTTAGCGTCAGCAAGGAAGCTTTCCTCCGGTGCCTTGTCAGGAAGAATTCCGTTCAGTTCCTTCTGTGTTGTATAGAATGCTGTACGGATCATTCTGTTATACACGTTAGAGAGCAGCAGTCCGTCCTTTACAACAGGATCTGTATCTTCCGGATTAGCATCAGGATTATACGGCTTCGGCATAAAGCTTACAGAACGCTGTCCGAGTCCAAGACCGAGCCAGTGCATACGAAGCTGCTCAGGTGTATAGTGATCGAGAAGCTCATCAGCCATAGGAGGTTTTACTGCTCCGGAGCTTGAAGCCTTTTTATCAAGGAAGAGAATGTGATGATTTGCCACGATTATAGGCATCTGAAGCTCTCCTTCAGCCGGAGAAGCTGTCTTTTCCTCACCGTTCTGCTGAGCCATCCACATAGCCGGCTCAGTGATTCCGTAGAAATAGATATTGTCCTGTCCGATGAACTGATATACTGTTGCATCCTTGCTGCACCAATATTTTTTCCAGTCATCCTTATCCTGTCCGGACTGCTCCAGATATGTCTGTGTAAATGAAATAGGTGCCCAGAGTGATTCCGGCCATACCCATACGGTAAGCGGATCTTCTCCCTCGAGAACAGGTGCAGGTACGCCCCATTCGATGTTTCCTGTCAGACGGAACGGAACGAGTGTTTTTCCGGTACGATAACGGATACCGTTTTCAGTAAGGATACGGCAAGCTTCATCACAGTCGGGAAGATTTTTAAACTCGATTGTGAAAGAAGGCTTTTTCTTTTCCTCGAAGTATTCATGCTCAGGCATTGAAGCCTTGAGTTCCATGTATTTTTCTTCAAATTCACGCTTGATATAGATTGACGGTGCCTTCAGGAATTCGTCAATAGTTTTCCACACAACAGGACGGACATCCTTGCGCTTTTTAAGCTCCTCAACCCAGTTCTTCATCAGCTGTTCGTAGTCTCTCAGACGGAAATACCAGTTAGTAACCGGCTTCATTACGGGAGTTTCACCTGTAAGTGTGCTGACGGGATTAAGAAGATTTTCGGGCATATACTGATGACCGAGATCACATTCGTCTGCGTAGCCCTTTTCTGATGTACAGCCTTCTACAGGACATTTTCCCACTACCTGACGGCCGTTGAGGAAAACTCCTGCCTTTTCGTCAAAGAACTGCATTGTTGTGATTTTATCAAGCTGACCTTTTTTGTAAAGGGAGCGTATGAACCAGTCTGTTACTTCTGCGTGGATTTCCTTTGATCTGCCAAGACCGGACGCAGCAAAGAGATTCGGCGATATACCGTAAGATGCGAGTGTTTTTTTCTGTTTATCGTGATTGCTTCCCACGAATTCTTCAAGAGTTCCTTCAAACTCGCCCTTTTCTACCTTTACACGCCAGCCCTCAGCGATAGGCGAACCATAGCAGTCAGTACCGCTGACGAAAATAACATTCTCTTTGCCGATTCTGTCACGGAGAAATCTTGCGTAAGTATCGGCAAATACGAGCATTCCGCCCACATGGCCAAAGTGAAGTTCCTTGTTTCCGTAAGGCATTCCTCCGGTGATAACTGCACGCTTGGGAAATTCCGGACGTGGAATCTCAAAGGGCTTTCCGTTGTTCTGATCTTTATTTCTTGCCATTTTTTCAAGACCTTTCGATTTTAATTAAAGCCAGTTTTTAATTCTGTTTCTTACGATATCCTCACCAAGAACATGACTTACCTCGTGGATATCCGGTGCATTTGCACGGCCTGTAAGTGCAATTCTCAGCATATTTGTGATATGAACGATGCTTCCCTTGAACTGATCGGGATTCTTCTTGTAATCCTTAGGCTTTACAGCAAATCCGAGTTCATCAGTAATCGTCTTTACCTTGTCAAACCACGCAGAAGAATCATCAGCGTGATCATAGCTTTCGAGATATTTCGCAAAAAAGAGCTTTCTTGTCTCCTCGTCGCACTCCTCAGGCATTTCATCAGCAACAGTGAAAGTCTCATCGTAGTAGAAGCTCATGAACACGCAAGCCTGCTTCCATGTTTCGAGGTCCTTTCTCGGCTTATTTCCGCCCTTTCCGACGTTGAGCGCAGCAACTGTTCTCTCAGGATACTTCTTGATAAGCTCTGCGAATGTCTGATCGTATTCCTCGCACCAGCTGAGCCAGTTCTTGTATACGTTTTCAGCAGTCATGCGTCCGATTACGTCCTTTGAGATATTTCTCAGCTTGTCCAGATCAACAAGCGCTCCGGAAATTGACATTTTTTCCAGAGTATAGGGGAAATCTCTGTAATCAGCGTCAGGATTTGCAATTCTCCACTCCTCGAAGTTGGAGTTAAGAACTGTGAGAAGGAATTCCCAGATAGAATCAGCGCTGATACCCTCCTGCTGATAATAAGACAGGGCAAGCTCAGGATCCTTTCTCTTTGAAAGCTTACGCTTGCCAGTGCCCTCCATCTTCATAAGTGTGGCAGTATGGCAGTATATAGGCATTTGCCAGCCAAGAGCACCAAAAAGCTCAACGTGCATAGGAAGTGATGAAAGCCATTCCTCACCTCTGATAACGTGGGTGGAACGCATAAGGTGATCGTCCACAACGTGAGCAAAGTGATATGTCGGGATTCCGTCGCTCTTGAGGAGAACGAAGTCCATGTTGTTTCTCGGCATTTCGAGTTTTCCTCTTACTGCGTCCTCAACAGCGATGTACTCGTCAGTCTGAACGCCTCTGTATCTGAGAACCCATTCCTTACCGGCGCTGATATTTTCCTTAACCTGATCTACAGAAAGATCACGGCAGGCAGCGTATTCCCCGTAGATTCCGGGATTTTCCTTGTTAGCAGTCTGCTTCTCACGGATAACGTCGATTTCTTCGGCAGTCAGGAAACAAGGATACGCAAGACCTCTCTGAACGAGATGCTTTGCGAAAACGTGATATATTTCCTCACGCTGTCTCTGACGATAAGGACCGTAATTTCCGTTATCTCCGCCGGAAACAGCACCTTCGTCAAAGTTCACGCCGAAGTAGCTCATAGCGCTGATGACTGTTTCAACAGCGCCTTCAACCTCACGCTTATTGTCGGTATCCTCGATACGCAGATAAAAAACGCCGTCAGACTGGTGAGCAAGACGTTCGCCGATAAGAGCATTATAGAGATTTCCAAGATGAACGAAGCCTGTGGGACTTGGACCTATACGGGTAACGCAAGCTCCTGCCGGAAGTTCACGCTGCGGAAAACGGTTTTCCATATCCTCCGGCTGAGCAGTTACATCAGGAAAAAGAAGATTTGCAAGTGCATTATAATCCATAATTTATCATCCTCAATTTTTATTTCATATTGTTTTATTATATCACGATTCACGGATTTTGTCAATATATCCGATAATGTTTGACCTCACTGCATTGTTGCAGAAACGTGCTCAAAACTGGTAACAAGCATATTCCACGTCTTGCAGTCTACGGTACCGCTGACCGGAAGTCCGACTTTCTGCTGAAAAGCTCTCACTGCCTTTACAGTATCCTCGCTGTATGTTCCGCACGACGTCAGCGGCGGAAAATTATCGTAGTATTTCTGGAGCACTCTCAGAATTGACTGTATGATACATACAACCTCGCCTTTATCGCCAGACCTTACTATGTGCTTCTGTGAGGGAAAACAATTCAGAGAACGAGGCTCCATTCTCTGATATTCCCTGTAAACGCTGACTATTTTATTCCATGTTGCAGAATCAACATTTCCCGTATCAGCTAAACCGTATGCTCGCTGAAACGCCTTTACCGTAACAGCCGTCTCAGTACCATAATTCCCGTCCGGAATAATCGCCGGAATTCTGCTGTCAAACAGCGATATCGCATATAAATATGTCTGTATTTCCTTTATGTGCTGCCTTCTCTGTGCATTTGTGTATGGCATTCTTAACGCTCCCTTCACGCCTGTGTGATAATGTATCCCGGATTCTGATACGGTCTTTTGTCAAACCCGAATTTCAGATCAGAATACACCTCAGCAATTTTATCCCATGTAACACCGCCTACGATTCCGGACGGATTAATTCCGAACTGCTTCTGAAATGCAGTAACCGACTGTTTCGTAACCGGTCCGAAATATCCGGTATTATTTACCGCCGGAATATTTTTATAAGTACCATTAATAAATGTGAGATACTCCTGAAGTATCTTCACATACTCTCCGGAAACTCCCTCACGAAGCACAGTTCCCGGATAAAGTGCAACATCCACATACTGCGGCGGCACTGATTCAACAATTCCCTCATACGCACGATAGATATCATTTCGTGTAGCTCGGTCTATCTCACCTGTCTGCGGAAGACCGAAAACACGCTGGAACGATTTCACGGAACGCTCCGTACTTTCCCCGAAATATCCGGTTATTTCGACTGGCTCGACCATTGCGTAATATGCTCCGATAACCGCAAGATAATACTGAAAAGTACTTACCTCCTGACTCTGCATTCCTATACTCAGATCCTCAGTGTAAATATTCATCACATCTTCAAGGCGTACTCCCTCGGAATTAAGCTCAGCAAGACGCTTTACGCTTGTGTAAATATAAGTGATTCTGTACCATGTAGCAGCATCAACGATACCATTTGGCATAAGGTCAAAGACCTCCTGAAATTTCATAACTGCCGCTTCCGTTGCCGGATCGAATATGCCATCTGTTGCTGGAATCTTTGGTATTGCCGGGAAATTTACAGATATCCTGTTAAGAAATATCTGCATGGAACGCACATCATTTCCGCCCGAACCAAGTTTTAGTTCAATTCCGGGATATGATGGCAATACGCTCTGAACAGGCGCATCCCGCACAAGCTCGATATTCTTTCCGTAGTAGTACTGAAGTATCTCAAAAGGCTTTAATCCGTTTTTTGCAAGATCAACTGTCCCCCACTGAGAAAGTCCGTCACAGGTTGAAGTTGTGCCATTGCAGAAAGACGTAAACAATGGCTCGATAAATCCGGAGCGTGTGACATAATCATTGAAAAGCTCATCCACAAGAAAACTTATATTGCTGAAAATCTCTCTGCCGTTTATAAACTTCTGATCGTACTGCGTAGTGGATGTTATATCAAAATTATATCCCCTTGACCTGTACCATTCCGTATAAAGACGATTCAGCGCATACGACACAATGACGTATATATTCGCTCTCAGCGAAGTTTCAGGCCATGTAGGATATATCTCGCTCGATGCAACATTCTTGACATACGACGGAAAGCTTACTGTAACATTCGGCGCATCTGAATCCGGAGCTCCGAGATGAACTGTTATAGTCTCCGGAATATATGGAATTCCTGAAAGCATACTTATCCCTCCTGTACGGCAGAAGTCCCGAAAAATGGCTCCTGATTGTAGATAGTCAGCGTTTCGTCAGTTTCCTTCATCATCAGAGGAACAGGTATCATATTGAAATTCTGAATTGACGTAATGCCGGAAAAAACCGGAACATCAACGCTTCTTGCGTTGAAGAATCCCTTTGCGGTAACGCTTATATCGTAAAGGCTGTAGGGACGTGTTTCGGAAAACGGCTCCTGAGAATAACTCGGATCAGGCACAGGAACCTCGAAAAGCGGAGCAGTACCGCTGTTGTCGGCAATTCCACTTGCAATCAGCAGACGATTTCCGTTGACAATTGCAGAAATAAGCACAACTGCTCCCTCTATCGCAAAAGATTCATCGCCTGCACGGACGTTCACAAGAATAAATCCGATCGAACTGCCAAGATCACTTTCAAGCGCCGGATTATCAGCCAGTGTGTTTCCCTCCAGCTCAGACAGGTCAGGATCGGGAAAACGTTCATCAAGATCATTAGGCTCTTTTTCAAGGAATCCCGACCATGCTGTATCATCTGCGGCTTCCGGATCGACATCCTCTATTTCAGGAGAAGTCGTTTCCTGAAATCCCTCCTCCGGTACTGACATATTATCGTTAAGTTCCTCTTTCATGACAGTTTCTTCACTCTGTACCGGAAGAATTTTTTCTTCTCCGGTACGTCGCTGACCATACAGCTTCATCATCTCACGCTTGTATTCATCAAGCTGATTTTTGTCCATATCATCGCCTCCTCGGTACAATAGTATTCCACGCAGACGGATTATATGACAATATACGACAAAAAAGCCTGCCCCATAACGGGACAGGCTCATATTGTTTACGATCAAACGCCGAACTTAGCAGTAGCAACGGGAACTCCAGGACCCATTGTTGAAGTAACTGTGCAGCTCTTGAGGTAAGTACCCTTAGCAGCAGCAGGCTTAGCCTTAACAATAGCTTCCATAAGAGTTGTGAAGTTTTCTTCGAGCTTAGCAGCACCGAAAGATACCTTACCGATAGGACAGTGAATGATGTTTGTCTTATCAAGACGGTACTCGATCTTACCAGCCTTAGCTTCTGTAACAGCCTTTGCAACGTCAGGTGTAACTGTACCAGCCTTCGGGTTAGGCATAAGACCACGAGGTCCGAGAACCTTACCGAGTCGTCCAACAAGACCCATCATGTCAGGTGAAGCAACAACAACGTCGAACTCCATCCAGTTTTCCTTCATGATCTTGTCAACGTAATCCATACCGCCAACATACTCAGCGCCAGCAGCCTGAGCAGCCTCGTACTTATCTTCCTTACAGAATACAAGAACTCTTACGCTCTTACCTGTTCCGTTAGGAAGAACAACAGCGCCTCTAACCTGCTGATCAGCGTGTCTTGAGTCAACGCCGAGACGGATATGAGCTTCTACAGTCTCATCAAACTTAGCCTTTGCATTTTTGCAAACGAGGTCAAGAGCCTCTACAGATTCATACTGCTTTGCATAATCAACAGCCTTAGCGCTGTCAACATATTTTTTGCCGTGTTTCATTATATTTCCTCCTGTTTAAGTGGTAATACCGATTGCCTATAGCTGATCGGTTAGCGGAATTTTCCTCCCACCAATATAGCCTGTCATAATGACAGCTCAGAGAAGTCAGAACGGAATTCAGATATTATAAATGTCCGGTTCCGTCGTCATTCAAAAATCAGTCAACAACTACAACGCCCATTGAGCGAGCTGTTCCTGCGATCATGCTCATAGCTGCTTCAAGTGAACCAGCGTTAAGATCGGGCATCTTCTGCTCTGCGATCTTCTGAACCTGCTCCTTAGTGATGTTTGCAACCTTTGTCTTGTTAGGAACTCCTGAACCGCTGTTGATGTTGCAAGCCTTCTTGATAAGAACTGCAGCGGGGGGAGTCTTAGTGATAAATGAGAATGAACGGTCTGCGTAAACAGTGATAACAACAGGGATAATCATACCGATGTCGTTCTTAGTTCTCTCATTGAATTCCTTTGTGAATGCCATGATATTAACGCCGTGCTGACCGAGAGCCGGACCAACAGGCGGTGCAGGAGTAGCCTTTCCTGCTGCGATCTGAAGCTTAATGTAGCCAACTACTTTCTGTGCCATGTAATTCGCACCTCCATAAATGTGGTAAATGGCGAGGCAAGACTTATTTTACCTCTCCCACTGAAGCCAACTGGGCTTCTTTTTGACCTTGTTAATCATCCACCCTGATTACCTGACTAAGAGGCAGTGTGGTGGGTGTTTCACGTCCGAACATTGATACAAGAAGATCAACGGAGCGGTCGTCGAGATTGATGTTCTGAACAACGCCGATAAATCCGTCCATAGCGGTTCCTGAGATCTGAACTCTGTCACCAACGCCGAAGTTTACTTCAACAGTAGAAGAAACGTCGATTCCGAAGAGAGACTTAACTTCTGCTTCAGAAAGAGGTGTGGGTTCGGAAGCGGGACCAACGAATCCTGTGCATCCTCTGGTATTTCTTACGACATACCATGAGTCGTCAGTAACGATCATTTTGACCAGAACGTAACCGGGATAGGTTTTGCGTTCGATCTCTTTTGTTTTTCCGTCGGTGATCTCTGTCACCTTTTCAGTCGGAACTCTGACCTCGTGGATAAGATCATGAAGCTTACGGTTTTCAACAACCTTCTCAATATTCTGGGCAACCTTGTTTTCGTAGCCTGAATATGTGTGGATAACATACCACTTTGCTGCTTCTGACATAATAATCCTCCTCAGATTTCCGAAGGTTTAGCGCTGATAGATCAGAGACATGAGCTCTAAGAAGCCCGTGTCAAGCAGACCTACAAAAAGAGCTGCAAGTGCAACAACTCCGACTACAACGGAAGTATTGTTTGCAACAGTTTTCTTTGAAGGCCAAACCACTTTTTTGAATTCAATTCTTAAGTCCTTAAACCACTTACGGATTTTACCGGGCTTTTTCTTCTCGGTTTTTTCGGACTTCTTTTCTGAAGTTGTATCCTTAGCCATAAAAATACTCCTTCCGATTACTTTGTTTCCTTGTGAAGAGTATGCTTCCTGCAGAACTTGCAATGCTTCATCATTTCGAGTCTGTCGGGATCATTCTTCTTGTTTTTCTTGGAAACATAGTTGCGCTGTTTGCACTCTGTGCAAGCTAAAGTAACCTTTACTCTCATATCGGCACCTCCTGAATTAATACTTCCTCCGGCTTAGCGGAGGTAGGTTGTTTGCCTCCCTCGTATCGGGCATAAAAATAAACCCCTATCGAGGTAAAACAATTATACCACATACTTCCGGAAAAGTCAAGCTTTTTTTCAGATTTTTTCAAAAAAATCCGTCAGAGGGGGACAGTTCCGCAGAACCATCCCCGTAACAAATTGTATCAATCAATCGAAGCCCTTTTCAATTGCATCTTCAAGAGCCTTATCCAAATCATCAGAATACTTCTTGTAATTATCTTTTGTAACTACCACTGGCTTAGAACCGGTATATTTTGAATTCTGCTTGGATGCCACTGCAATACAGATACCTCTATCACAGGCAGCCTTAAAATCAAGTTTATCAACATCGTTGAAGTATTCCTTGAGTGACTTGTATATTTCCTCACCATCAACACTAATTGAACCGCCAGTAGTTTCAACTTCTACACAGTGTTCCCCTGCTGAATAGGAAAGTTCTTCAATAATGTATGTATTTACACCTTCTTCATCCAATTCAACAAGAACAGTATTAACAGCATTAAAAAGACTTGACGAAGCAGAATTAGCAGATGTCACCTTAGACTTCACCTCACGTCTTGCTCTTCTTGCATCCTCTTCCTTCTGTTCAGAAACAGCCCTCCATATCAATATTCCGGAAACTGCTGCAATAGCAACAACCACAGCAACAATCACAAGAATAATAACTTTTTTATTTTTATTCGGCGGAGGAGCCTGATTTGCGAAAGGGTTCTGTACTCCTGCCGGATACCTCTGATTCTGATTGTTCATTAAAACACCTTCTTTTTCAAATTATACAAATACAGGGACGACAAAAGCCGTCCCCGTAATTCGTTATGCTTTTAATTAGCCGAGCTCAGCAAAGTACTTGATAGTTCTTACCATCTGTGATGTGTAAGAATTCTCGTTGTCGTACCATGAAACAACCTGAACCTCGTAAAGATCGTCAGCGATCTTAGCAACCATTGTCTGTGTAGCATCGAAGAGTGAACCGTACTTCATACCGATAACGTCAGAAGAAACGATCTCATCTGTGTTGTAACCGAAGGACTCAGAAGCAGCAGCCTTCATAGCAGCGTTGATGCCTTCCTTAGTTACGTCTGCACCCTTAACAACAGCTGTAAGGATTGTTGTAGAACCTGTAGGAACAGGAACTCTCTGAGCAGAACCGATGAGCTTGCCGTTGAGCTCAGGAATTACAAGGCCGATAGCCTTAGCAGCACCTGTTGAGTTAGGAACGATGTTAGCAGCGCCAGCTCTAGCTCTTCTGTAGTCGCCCTTTCTGTGAGGACCGTCAAGGATCATCTGATCGCCTGTGTAAGCGTGGATTGTGCTCATGATACCGCTCTGAATAGGAGCATAGTCATTGAGAGCCTTAGCCATAGGAGCGAGGCAGTTTGTTGTGCATGAAGCAGCAGAGATGATCTTGTCATCAGCTGTAAGTGTGTTCTCGTTTACGCTGTAAACGATTGTAGGAAGATCGTTGCCTGCAGGAGCAGAAATAACAACCTTCTTAGCACCAGCATCGATATGAGCCTGTGACTTCTCCTTAGAGCAGTAGAAGCCTGTGCACTCGAGAACTACGTCAACGCCGAGTTCGCCCCAAGGAAGCTCAGCAGCGTTAGCCTTAGCATAGATTGTAAGTGTCTTGCCGTCTACAGTGATTGTACCAGCCTCGTCGTCAGCCTCTACAGTGTGGAGACCTTCGCCGATCTTTCCGCAGTATCCGCCCTGAGCGGTATCATACTTGAGGAGCTGAGCGAGCATTGAAGGCTTTGTAAGATCGTTGATAGCAACAACCTCGTAACCCTCAGCATCAAACATCTGTCTGAAAGCAAGACGGCCGATACGACCGAAACCATTAATAGCAACTTTAACTGACATTGGAAATTACCTCCTAAAATTTTTATATTTATATTATACTCCAAAGAAGAAATTTTTTCAAGAGGTTAGATAAAAAAATAACGAAAAATTAAAGAAATATACAAATTTTATCACTTTGCACTAATTTATATGTTCAATTTTATTCAAAACCGCTATATAATATACTACATCACTTCATTTTTAATAATGTATTTGAAATTCTCTGCAAAATAGTGTATAATAGAATTATAACAGAAATATATAATGTGACAAAACAGAAAGGAAAAACGCATGGATCAACTCAAGGATTTTATGGATTTTTACAACAACCCATACAGCAAAGAGCTGACTAAAAATTTCGGTATGATCGCAAATTATTCTGCTGCCTCACTTCTTGGTTTCAGTCAGCTTATAGATAAGATCACCAAGGATGACGAACAATCAAAGGAAACCGTTGATCATTGTATGAATCTTATCGAATCCATCTGCTGTCAGCTTCAGCGAACCGGAATATTCTGCTCTGCCATAATGAAAGACGATCCGAAGCTCGCCCCTGTCAAAGCTGAGAGTTATCTCAACAGCTTCACTACAGGATGCCAGAGAATTATCGGCAAAAAGTGTAAGATATCAATTGCTTCCGTTCAGGACTTCACAATTGTATCTTCAAGTGATTTTCTCGATCTGCTTCTGCTCGGTTTCATTCGTAAAAACTGTGCAAACGCTGGATTTCTGCAGACTAATGAAGAAGATCTCCCCTCTTTTGAAATATCCGCATGCATAAAGAATGATATTCCGCAGATCACGCTCAACACCAATGCAAGTATTCCGCAGAGAAATTACGATACATTCGGCTCGCAGGAATTTTTTGAGAACTTTTTCAATGAATTCGCTGTACTTATATCAGAAAAGCTTAATATAGAAACTGAAATCAGCTCCAGCCATATGATTATCAGATTTCCACGGAACAGCGGCAGCGATTCTCTTATTTTTGAATCGCCGAAACTCCAGCTCGCCAGCGAAGGACGCTCGCTTTTCCGAATAATGCTCAACGATATCTGAACCTTCCATACCAAAAGTAACCTTAAACAGATTATACAGAATAACTGATATTTTTTTGTTGACATTATTCAAAAAATGATGTATAATATATGTGTGACAATTTTCAAATGATTCCGGAGTTGTTTTATGGCAGAAGAACTTGAAATTGAAAGGAAATTTCTGGTGGAATTTCCGGATTTAAAAAAGCTCGATGTAAAGCGGAAAATAAGCATTATTCAGACGTATCTCCACCGTGGGAAGAATGATTCACAGCGCAGAGTGAGGCGTCTTGAAGAAAACGGAAAGGTTTTCTATACATATACGGAAAAAATCTTTATTTCGCCTACTACACGAAAAGAAACAGAATACGATATAAGCTGCGAGGATTACGAAAAGCTCCTCGATGATGCCGACAAGACGCTTACTCCTGTCGATAAGGTGAGATTCTGCTTCAAATACAGAAATCAGCTCTTTGAACTTGATACATACCCCTTTTCGGATAAGCTCGCTGTTATGGAGATCGAGCTTGATTCTACCGGACAGGTGATTGATTTTCCCGACAGCGTCAGGGTTATAAAAGACGTTACGGCTGACAGCAGATACTCCAATGCAGCTCTTTCAGCAGCAGGAGTTTTTCCGGATGTCCAGCCGGATGACAGGAGCAGTTAAATGTCAGAAAAATTTGTTACAGTAAACGATCCGGACAGACTCTCTGAGCTTTTCGGGCAATTTGACGGCAATATCAGCCGTATACAAAAAGAATACAACGTGACCGCTGTGATCCGTGACGGCGGCATCAAGCTTATCGGTGACGAAAACAATACAGAGCAAGCCGCAAAAGCACTCAACGCTCTGCTGAAAATAAGCAGCAACGGTCAGACGCTCAGTGAACATACCGTCAGATATGTCACTTCCATGGTGGCTGACGGCGCTGAACAGCAGCTTACCGATCTCGGCAAAGACGGAATCTGTATGTCTGCCTCCGGAAAGGTTCTCCGTGCCCGTACTGTCGGACAGAAAAAATACGTTGACGCTATAAAGGACAATACTATTGTAATAGGCATAGGTCCGGCTGGTACTGGAAAAACCTATCTCGCTGTCGCAATGGCAGTAAAGGCTTTCAGGGAACACAAAATCAGAAAAATCATCCTTACACGTCCGGCTGTGGAAGCTGGCGAAAAGCTTGGTTTTCTTCCAGGCGATCTCCAGGATAAGGTAGATCCTTACCTCAGACCGCTATATGATGCACTCTACGACCTCTTTGGCGCAGAAAGCTTCGCCCGATATATGGAAAAGGGAATTATCGAAGTTGCTCCGCTTGCGTATATGAGAGGACGTACCCTCGATGAGGCTTTTATTATCCTCGATGAAGCACAGAATACTACATCAGAACAGATAAAAATGTTCCTTACACGTCTCGGAAATGAAAGTAAAATGGTGATTACCGGAGATATTACCCAGATTGATCTCCCAGATAAGAAAAAATCCGGTCTGGTAGAGGCGGTAAAGGTGCTCAGGGGAATTGATGATATATTTATCCATAAGTTCAGCGAAAAAGATGTTGTTCGCCACAGACTTGTTCAGGATATTATAAAAGCATACGAAAAATATAATAATTCCGGTGAAGGGAGAATGAAAAATTATGGCTAAACTCAAGGTATATGTAAAGAATAATCAGACAGAAATCAAAATTCCTGTAGGAATCAGACTTCTCATAAGAAGATGCTGTCAGGCTGTTCTTACTACAGAAAAATTCGACAAGGACGCTGAGGTAAGCGTTTCTTTCGTAAGCAACAACGAGATAAAGAATCTCAACAAAATCTACAGAAACAAGGACAGCGTTACTGATGTCCTCTCATTCCCGCTTACAAGCGAAGACGGAACAGTGGAAATCAATCCCGAAACAGGCGCCGTACTTCTCGGAGATGTCGTTATTTCTCTTGAAACAGCTGTAAAGCAGGCTAAGAATTACGGTCATTCCCTTGAACGTGAAATCGGATTCCTGACTGTTCATTCAATGCTTCATCTCCTCGGCTACGATCATGAGACAAGTCCTCTCGATCAGCAGATCATGCACGAAAAAGAGGAATCTGTCCTCGAAAAGCTCGGTATTTCCAGAGATGCAACTTTCATTGTGAACGGAGATAACGCCTGATGTCAAGTACCGCTTTTGTAACTATCGCCGGCCGTACAAACGCCGGAAAATCTTCGCTGCTTAATGCTATCATCGGTGAAAAAATCGCTTCGGTAAGCAATAAGCCGCAGACTACCCGCACACGAATTACCGGAATAAGAAATATCGACGATGTTCAGCTTGTTTTCTTTGACACACCGGGACTTCACAAGCCCGTCAACAAGCTCAGTGAGCACATGCTCAACACTGTCAAGGAATCAGTCAGTGATATCGACGCAGTTATCTTCATGATGGACTGCACCAAGAAAATCAATGAACAGGAACTTAATCTGCTCCGCTCAATGAACCGGTCAAAAATGCCGGTAATCCTCGTACTTAACAAGATTGATCTGCTCAGAAACAAGAATGATCTTGCACCGATTATCGCCGATATGACGACAAAAGCTGATTTCCACGCTATTATTCCTGTCAGTGTTACCGAAAACAATGGCGTAGATATAGTTATTAACGAGATAATCAATCTGTCAGAGGAATCCGTTCACTTTTTCCCCGACGACATGATTACTGATCAGCCTGAAAAAATTCTCGCTGCTGAAATGATCCGTGAAAAACTCCTCATGCTTCTCAACGACGAGGTTCCTCATGGAATCGCTGTCGGTGTTGAAACTATGTCCGAGCGTGACGACAAGGATATCCTCGACATCTCTGCTGTAATCTACTGCGAAAAAGAATCGCATAAGGGAATCGTCATCGGAAAGGGCGGTTCTATGCTCAAAAAGGCTTCGACAGCTGCCAGACTTGATCTTGAAGATTTCTTCCAGATCAAGGTAAATCTCCAGTGCTGGGTAAAAGTCAAGGAGGACTGGCGCAATCGTGAGGGTATTATCAGAACCCTCGGTCTTTCTGAGAAATAATTTCCGATTATAACTGCATAATTTCCGTAAAAAATATTGATGTACCGGTTGATTTTCCTGTTATTATGTCAACTGGTACATCAATAACTGTATGCCGGACTTTTTGCCGATATACAACAGATTGCGGAGGATTAAAAATATGTCAGACGAGACTTTATGGGTAAAATTCACTCAGTCCGGAACTGTAGAGGACTACCTCAGATACAAGGAAAAATCAGATGATAATACAAGAAGGAATCGTCCTGAGAGAACGTCTTGTGGGCGAACATGATAAATTTATTGATGTTCTCACTAAAAACAGCGGTATCATCGAAATAACCGCAAAAGGTGCCGGAAAAATCGGCGGAAAATCACGAAGCTCTGCACAGCTTTTCGCTTATTCAAAGTTCTGCATGAACAAAAGAGGCGAACGTTTTTACCTTAACAGCGCAGAGCCGATACATATTTTCTATGGTTTGCGTGATTCCCTTCAGAAAATTGCGCTTGCTTCCTATTTTTCAGAGGTTCTGACCTACTGCATTGACGAGGACTGCGGCAGCGAAGATGTTATGCGGCTTGTCCTAAATACGTTTCATTACCTCGAAAACGGCAAACGTGACGCCGAAATGCTCAAGGCGATATTTGAACTGCGTCTTATGGCGGAAATCGGCTTTATGCCTGATATCGTCGGATGCCGAATGTGCGGCGTATATGAACCCGAAACGCTCTATTTCAGCGAAAAATCAAGCTGTTTCTACTGCGAAGACTGCTTCGGCGACGCTGTTGACAAGGATTACACAAAAATAAAACTCCCCGTACTCAGCGCCCTGCGCCATATCGTTCTCGCTGATTTCAACAGACTTTTTAATTTCCGCATCTCTGACAGTGCTATGCTGGCTCTTTCTGCAATTACGGAAAATTATCTTATCGAACACCTTGAACGTCATTTCAAGACGCTCAACTACTACAAGGATATAAGGAAAATCTATGAATAAATATCTTAAAACACTTGAACTTGACAAAATTCTTGAAATGCTTGCGGAGCTTACCTCAAACGAGGAAACAAGAAAAATGGCACTTTCGCTCCGTCCCGACTGCGACCTTGAACGTACACGATACGAATGTCTTAAAACTTCTCAGGCACTCAGCCTTTCTGTTCAGTTCGGAACTCCGCCTTTTTCAAACTTCAAGGATATAACCACAACAGCCGCCCGTGCAAAGTCCGGAGCGGTTATTTCACTTCGTGACCTTATGGATATCGCCGCAATGCTCCGTCAGATCAAGGGGCTTGCCGACTGGTACGGTCATTGCGAAAATATCGAAACAGAGCTAAGCTATCTGTTTTCTCAGCTTAAACCGAATGACTGG
Source organism: Ruminococcus sp. (assembly GCA_017513795.1). Classification (GTDB taxonomy): domain Bacteria; phylum Bacillota; class Clostridia; order Oscillospirales; family Ruminococcaceae; genus Ruminococcus. Next base: position 28,484 of record JAFXEJ010000039.1, on the reverse strand, counting down.
CTTCTTGAAAAGCTGGAGCGTTCCATTATCTCCGAAAACGAGATCGCTGATGCTGCAAGTCCGGAACTGGCTGCAATTCGCCGAAAAATCAATCGTGCCGGAATGCAGCTTCGTGAAACACTCGATAAAATGATAAGAAACAAAACTACTCAGCAGTATCTTCAGGAAAATACAGTCACTCTCCGTGACGGAAGATTCGTTCTGCCCGTAAAATCGGAGCATCGTGGACAGATCAGCGGTCTTGTTCATGACACCTCTGCAACCGGACAGACTATATTCATCGAGCCTATGGCTATTGTAGAGGCTAACAACGATATCCGTATTCTTGAGGGCAAGGAACAGGAGGAAATCGAGAGAATTGTCCGTGAACTCTGCCGTGACTGCGGCGATTATGCCGATATTCTCTGTGAAAACTACAAGATCTGCGTAGAACTTAACCTCTATTTTGCGAAATCCAACCTTGCCGCAAAGCTTAACTGCTCGCTCCCGAAAATCACCGATGATGGTATAATCAATCTGAAAAAAGCACGTCATCCCCTGCTGGATAAAAACAAAGCTGTCCCGATAAATCTTTCTCTCGGCGACGAATATCAGGCATTGATAATTACTGGTCCGAATACAGGCGGTAAGACTGTCGCACTGAAAACTGCCGGTCTTCTAAGCGCAATGATAATGTGCGGACTGCTTATTCCTGTTGCCGACGGAAGCAGTATTTCTGTTTTCAGGCACATTCTTGCAGATATCGGCGACAGTCAGAGCATTGAACAGAATCTTTCGACGTTCTCATCTCACACTAATAAAGTCATCGAAATACTTAAAACTTCTGACGAAAGCTCTCTCATTCTGCTTGATGAGCTCGGTTCCGGTACTGATCCCGTTGAGGGTGCAGCTCTTGCTGTCTCGATTATAAGGCGACTTATGCAGAACGGCGCAAAAGTCATGGTCACTACTCACTATCAGGAACTTAAAGTCTTTGCAATCGACAGTCCTGACGTACAGAACGCTTCGTGTGAATTCGATATCGAAACATTCCGCCCGACATACAGACTTATTGTGGGTTCTCCCGGAAAATCCAATGCATTTGCGATTTCTGCCGGACTTGGTATGCCTGAGGATATCATCGAGGATGCCAAAAATCGTGTCGATGATGCAAATACACGTCTCGAGGAAGTTATCGGAAAGCTTGAAGCAAGCCGTCTGGAACTTGAACGTCAGAAAGAGGAAATTTCCCGACTGAGAGCTCAGGCGGCAGAACATGAGGAGGCTATCAGAAAAGAACGTGAAGAACTTGAAGCTGCACGCTCTGATGAGCTTGAAAAGGCAAGACTTCGTGCAATGACGATAATTGAGCAGACAAAGGCTGAATCTAATGAACTTTTAGAAGAACTTGAACAACTCCGACGTGAAAAAGATAAAAAGGATTTCAGCGGAAATGTTTCCTCTATGAAATCCAGAACGAAGCAGAGCTTCAATAAAATGTATGATACTGCTAACCCGATTGAAAGCCGAAATTCTCAGGAAGAATACGTTCTTCCACGAAAACTCCGACGCGGCGATACCGTATTTATCGTTGATCTCAACCGCAAGGGAATAATCTCCGGCGATCCTGACGGCAGCGATTTTGTATTTGTTCAGATGGGCGTCATGAAAACAAAAATGAACATTTCCCGCCTTCGTCTTGAAGAAGCTCCGAAACCTGTTCAGCAGAAGCGTCCTGTCAGAAATATGAATAAAGTCGGCGTAAAGGCAGAACGCAGGGGAAAAATGGAACTTGATATCCGTGGCTGTGCCTGCGACGATGGTGTTTATCAGCTTGATTCATTTATAGATCAGGCAGTAATGTCAAATATCTCGACAATTACTATAATTCATGGCAAGGGTACAGGACTTCTCAGAGCCGCTGTCCACAGACGTCTAAAATCGCATCCTTCTGTCAAGAATTTCCGACTCGGACTTTTCGGTGAAGGCGAGGACGGTGTAACTGTAGCTGAACTTAAATAAAGCTGCTTGTCACTGTCACAAAGTAAATTTATATGAAAAAAATTCGTACATTTGTAAAAAAACATCCTGATGCCAGTGCGATTATAATTCTTTCTCTGATATTCATATTCATCACAGCAATCACCATGATTTTACGAACTGAAGGCTTTATATGGGGATCTGATACGGACTGGAAAAGCCAGCATTTCGCCATTCCGGAATATTTCAGACTCCGCTTTTACGAAACTCATGACTTGTTTCCGGATTTTGCACTTCAGATAGGCGGAGGTCAGAATATCTACAACTTCTCCTACTACGGAATTGCAAATCCTCTTTATTTGCCGGCATACGCTCTGCCTTTCGTAAAAATGAGCACCTACATCCAGATCGTAAGTCTTGCGATTGTGATTATTTCTTCAATCGAAGGGTATTACTTCTTCAAAGGACATTTCCGGCAGAAAACTGCACTTATCGTTGCAATAATGTTCCTTTGCTCCGGCGGACTTCTTTATCACAGCCATCACCATATCATGTTTATGAATTATTTTCCGTTTCTTATGGGATTGCTTATCGGATGCAGACGAAACGATACACCACAAAATACAGTTTTCATTGCTGTAATGTCCTACTGTATACTGTGCACAAGCTTTTATTTCAGTGTAGGATGCTTCTCTGCTGTCATTGTTTATCTGATTTTCATTCAACTGAGCGACATCGGCAGATTTTCACTAATCCAGTTCATCAGAACTCACCTCACAAAGCTTATAGGAATTGCCGCCGGATGTCTGTGTTCCGCATTTATGTGGATGCCTACCCTTATGGCAATTTTATCCGGACGAGAAAAATCTTCCGTTGTATTGGATTTTGCAGATATGCTTCTGCTTGACGTTAATCTGTCAACAATCCTTTATTCCGGATATTCCATGGGACTTACAGTTTTTGTACTTTTCAGTGCGTTGTACATGCTTATCAAAGGCAAAAGAAATATCAAATTTCTGTCATTTCTTCTGATTACTTTTACACTCACTCCGCTTATAAACTACATTATCAACGCATTTATGTATCTTGATGGCAAGGCATTTCTGCCTTTCGGACCAATAATGCTTCTTATTACGGGATATTTCCTTTCTGAAGAACATCTTGATTTTCAGTGCACAATAAAATCCGCAGTACTTCTGATGCTGATTGGAATCATGAATATCCTGTTGGACAACTTCAATGTTGAATTTCAGAAGCTGACTATCCCCATTACTGCCGCAATTATTTTCACAGCTTTCTTCATGATATACATATGTCGTTGCGAGAGAGAAAAACTTCTCCCTTTTTACGCAGTCACTGGCTCTGCAATCATCTGCCTTATAAACAATTGCATTGATAAATTTGCCACATCCGACAATGTAAAAGATTTCTATAACATTGAAATTGAAGAAACAATTTTATCAACCATTGAAAGTGATCCCGATATGTATCGTTTTGCCAATACCGTCCATAATGAAGTTACTGTAAATAGGGTTTTCGGCATGAATTACCTGTCCACAAGCAGCTATTCATCGGTGAATAACCCGTTTCTGAGAGATTTCCGCTTTAATACGTCGCTTAGTGAAAACCGCTCACGAAATAATGCGATTCAGAATCAGCCGTATAACATTCTTTTCACCACTCTCATGGGATGCCGCTATCGAATGTCTTCGGAAAATATGCGTATGTATGATGAAGAAATTGTTGCTGAACTTGAGGATTGCACTTTATATCGCAACGATTACGCATTTCCACTCGGTTATGCTTCCTCTGAAGTAATGAACGAAGATGCATTCAACGAGCTCCCGCCTCAGTTCAAAGCCGAAACTCTCCTCAATAATATCATAATTCCGGAAATAACAGAAAGCCGTACTGATTATCTGGCACAGCAGTTATTTCCCGATATGACGCCGCTTATCAATGATCCGCATGTCACTTACGAGAATGGAATTTACACTGTAAATACTCAGACAGAATTTACAGCTGAAATAATGCTTGAAAAATTTTCCGAAAATAAGATTCTGATAGTTACAACATCGGCAAATAATACAATTGGAAGTCCTCTGATGTACAGCGATGTATTCCTGATCGTTAATGGTGTTAAAAATAAACTGACCGATCCTCGCTGGAAGTACTGCAATAAAAACTATGATTTCACATATGTTTTATCATCGTATGATATTGCAGACCGCCTTACACTTACATTTTCTCCTGGTCTTTATACGATTTCGGACATTCAGGTGTATGCGCTCGACGCATCGGTACTTGATACAGCAAGAAAAAATAAGGATGAATTCATTATTGACCGCAACAATTCGCTGAAAGACTCTGTTATTGGACGAATTGATGTCCGAAAAGATGGCTGGTTCAATATTTCACTGCCTTATGACAAAAATTTCAAAGTAACCGTTGACGGTGAACCCGTTGAATACTTCAAAACGAATACTGCATTTATCGGATTCCCCATTAAAGCGGGACATCATGACATTGAAATTTCATTTGAAGCGCCATTAAAAAAGGTCGGAATTTCAACAACAGTTGTTTCAGTTATTTTATTCGGATTATATATAACAGTTTTGGTTATAAGAAAACGAAAAATATAGAAAATACCGCACATTTCAATTAATGTGCGGTATTTTTTTGCAAAAAACACCCTCTCTGCCGAAGCAAAGAGGGCGTTTATTACACTAGAACATATTTATGATTTAAAAATCAATTAACCTTAATTACTTAACGAAATCCTTAGGATCGAGAGAAGCAACAAGCTTGAGGCAGTACTTCTGGATCTGGAGAGCGTCAGAGTTTGTAAGGCCTGTGCCGTTCTCGTAAACGTCAGCATTAGCAATACCCTGAGCTGTGATGCGGTTAGCATCAGAGCCGTTTTCGCCGAATGCATCAGCGTTACCGAGAGACTGAAGAACGAGTACAGCGTCGTTCAGGAGAACCTGATCGTCGCAGTTAGCATCACCCCAAAGTGTAGCCCCAGGCTGAGGACCAGGACCCGGCTCAGGATTAACAGGATCACCAACACCAGTTACCTTATGAGCATCAGGAGCTTCGTCCTGCATGAAGGAAGCAATCCAAGCGAGAGGAGCGTTCCAGTTGATTGTAACTTCGTTTGTAGACCATGCTTCGATGGAGTCAACGAAACATCTCTGTGACGGGTTGTCGAGATCGCCAGGAACGAATCCGAGTGCACGAACGTAAGGATCCTGAAGACCAGCGTTAGGACCACCTGAAAGGATTCCGTCAGGAGCCATAGGCAGAGTCTTGTCGAGCTCGTAAGACCAGTATCTGTGGTGAGGATTCTCTTCCTTGTATGTACCGTAACCAGTTACATAAGAGAATGAAAGCGGGTTACATCCAAGGAGATAGTTCATAGCTGTAACAACACCGTTCATGTACTTAACGTTCTGATTGAGGTCGAAAGCATAAGCCATAACGATACAGTTGTTGATAACCATTGAGTTTGAACCCCACTCATAACCCTTAATCATTACAGAAGGATCAAGGTTGTTAGGATCGTTGTAAGGTTCACCGTCATACTTGTAAGGAATGCTATAACCCTGCTTATCTTCTTCAGCAATATAGTCATCAGCAGCCTTTGTGATAGCAGCCTTTACCTTGCTGTTTTCTTCATCAGAGAGAAGATCGCTGTGGAGTGAAAGTGAGAGTGAACCTGCAGAAGCAGTATTACCCCAGTTAAAGGATGTGAATGAACCGTCCTTATTTTCACCGCCGACCATTCTTGTGTTACATGTGTAAGCGTACTCAGAATTATCCATTTCGCTCTTGTATGTTGAAGCGTCAGCATCGCCCATCTCAGAGCATGAGAGGTAGAGCTCACAAGCTGCCCAGTAAGCGTCGTCGAGAACGTTGTTATCACCGTAAGGTCCGCCGCCCTTTGCCTGCCACATAGGAGCGTAGAGTGAATTCTCGTTTATTTCTTCCTTAGGACAGTCGCACTTAAGGTCAGGATGTTTTGTAAGTGTAGCATCATACTCATACCAGTGCTTCTTGTAAGCAGCATAAGCTTCCTTAGCTGTCTCAAGGTAAGTATTAGCCTTAGTTTCATTGAAAGGCTTCCAGAGTCTTGCAGCCTGAGCAGCACAAGCAGCGTAGTTAAGTGTAGCAGCAAGCGTCGGAGGCTTTACGATACGAACTGTACCCCAGCCCTTTGAACCGTCTGCAAGTGTATCACCTGCATAGTCCCAAGGCTTTGTAGCAAGACCAGTCCACTTGTGGTCGTGAAGCTTGTGGTAGTAAAGACCATCATACTTGCCCCAAGCGGAGTCAGTAGATACAACCTTCATCTGAGCGATAAAGTCGAGTTCTACAGCAGCTTCATCAAGGATATCCGGAACAGTGTTGTTAGTCTCAGGAATTACAACTGTACCTGAACCGTTATCAAACTTTCCATCATAGCCCTTCTGGAGGATAGCTCTCTCATACATATTCTGGAGAGTCCATACAGAGATACCGCCGTTAACAACGTATTTACCGTGGTCACCAGCGTCGTACCAACCGCCGTTAGCAGTCAGTGTGCCAGACTTATAAGTAGTTGTTGCTTCGTCCTTAGAAGCATACTCATTCTTCCAGATCTTCTGGATTGTAGCTGTATCAGTCTTATGACCGCCCTTATGGCCCATTCCTGTACCCTTGCCGTCTGAACCGCCAGATGTACAGTAAGCGTCTTCAATATCAATACCTGAACGGTTCTGATAGAAGTAGTTTACAGCATTTGTGAGCATATTGTGGCTCTCATCATAGTAGATAGTGTCAGCAATATTGAATTCGAATGATCTCCAGTCCTTACCCTTAATGCGGAGGAAGTATCTTCCGGGAGTCTTGAACTCAGAGAAGTCAATCTTGCATACGTTATCATCAGAGTCAGCATCGTGGAACTTAGTTCCTGTCTTGCCTGTGTATACAACTTCCTTTGACTTTGCGTCAACGAGTTCGAAATCATATGAATCAGCATCAAATGTGATCTTTGTAGCGCCGTGAAGGATATCACCGCTGTTATCACCGAGAGTAGCTGTCTTAGCGAGGTTAGGATAGTAACCGATCTGGTTTACAGAAATGAAGTTAACAGTCTTGCCGTCAACCTGCATATCCGGCATAGTAGCTGTACTATAGTCACGGTTTGTAGCGCCGTATGATTCTGCAGGATTTGAGTTACATGTACCCTCTGCATACTCATCAGGACAAGTTGTACATATGATTGACATATTGTCGAACCAAACTTCGTCTCCGTCCTTAGCGTTTCCGCCGTAAGTGTTAGCTGTACCGTTAGCATAGTGGAAAGCCCACTCTACGCCTTCGAGATCGCCATCAGGAGTAAATGTACCTGAGAATGTTTTATAGGATGTAGAAAGCTTTGTAGCACTTCCCCACTTACCGGAGTTATCGAGTGTACCATCAGACTTATGCGGACCCATCACCATATTGCCAGAAGCACCATCGAGAACGAAGTACTCTGCGTCACCAGCAATGTTACCGATCTTTGAGCAAAGCTCAAAACCATCTCTTGAAGCCTTAGCGTCGAAGCTTACCTTGTAAGTATGACCTGCCTTGAAGTTAAGGTTTCTGTGTCTGAACTGAAGGTCCCACTTGGACTTGTCAGCACCATCAGCTGTAATAATTGAGATGTGGAAAGCGCCGTCTTCGATTAAGAAGTTCTGCTTAGCAGGGCTTGATTCACAAGTATGCCAAGGAAGTGCCTTGTAATCGAATGTTGACTCACCGAGAACCTGACCAGCAGAAACGCTCATAGGTGCTACAGTAGCAACAGTTGGTGCAATCACTGAAACTGCCATAAGGCTTGCAGCGATTACTCTTGAAAATTTCTTATGCATTTTAAATACCCTCCCTGATAGAATAAAAATATAATGTAATTATAACGCAATGCCAGTGCACACATTGCGATTATATCATATGTTTAAGATGAAAAGAGCGTCTTAACGACAGTGTGCACTTAACTCCTTTTCATCAACTTTATTATATTATATCCAGAAAAAAAAGTAAAGAGCTTTTCTGGAATTTCGTTCATTACCCCAATAGATATGCGATTTTTTTGTGCAAAATGACAAAAAATTCAAAAAATAAAGAGGACACAGATGCCCTCTTTATAATTTTTCATGAATTGATTAAATTACTTCTCAGGAAGCTCTGTTATAAGCTTGAGAATATACTTCTGAATCGATAATGCATCCATATTTGTAAGTCCGCTTCCATTCTCGTATACATCGCAGTTGAGTTTGCCCTGCTCTGTAATATGCACATCGCCAGAACCATCTACACCGTAAACGTCGGGATTGCCGAGTGCCTGAAGTACGAGTACAGCATCATTGAGAAGAACAGTACCGTCGCAGTTAGCGTCGCCCCATACATCCACCTCCGGTTTAGTACCGGGATCAGGAGTTGTATCGGGCTCCGGATCAGGTGTCGGATTATCTGTTGCTCCGAGATCAGCACCAGGAACTGCCTTTGTGCCGTCCGGTTCTTCGCCCCATACAAGAATTCCGTTAATGTACATAGGAATATGCTTGTTATAGGAAGCAGGATCCTTGAGGCTGTCTGTAGCAGTTACCCCCTCATATGAGAAGTCGTTTGTGGGATCCCATGCGCCCTTTGTAGGCTTTCCGTCGATAGCGTCAGGAATTGATACTCTGAACTGTACCTCGTCACGGTGTTCGCTCTGTCCGGTAGGCTGAATTGCTCTGCCGTCTTCGAACTTAACTTCTGCATAATATGTGTTTCCGGAAGGATCTCCTTCATATTTATAAGGGCCTGATACAGTGCCGTAACCCTGTTCGCCTTCCTTATACTGCTGAGACTTTCCTTCAACCTTTAAAATATCAACTGAATATCCTGCTTCAAGAAGTTCAGATACATCGAAGAAATAACGATAGGATATATCCTTCTGAACTCTTGCCGGCCATGCTGTATGATTCATTGCCCATGCCTTGATTTCTGTGTAGCTGTCGCCCTTACCGTTGAGAACAGCGCCAACCTTCCACTCATCCCATGTAGGTGTTTCCTTAGGCGGGAAATCAGCAAGCTTTGTTCCGCCGTTATCTTCGATCATAGCACACATTGCAGCAGTAAATCCGGCATTGTAGTCGATAGCAACTTCTGAATACTCATACTGAGCAACACTGTTTGTGTATTCGCCTGACTGGTTAGGACCTCCGACAAGCGCACCGTAGAGAGTATGAGCATATTCTGTCTGCCAGCCCTCATTGCTGCCTTCCTGACCGAGATCGTTCCAGTGGTCGTCATGAACGCCGGAAGTTGTTCTGTGGTGGATAGCTGTAGGATTCTTGTCACCCATTCCAAGAACGTAGCAAAGTCCGAGATCATTGTCACCGAACATATAGTCAAGCTGTCCCTTTGCCCAGTTGTTATACTTTGAAGAAAGTGAAGCATCGTCCTTGAAAATTGTATCAGCAGCAACCTTTGCGATCCATACTGTGTTTGCAGAATGGCGGTTTGCACCCCAGTTCATGAGCCATGCAAGACCATCGGGAGTATATGTTACACGCTTTCCGCCGTATCCCTCATCCCAGTAATCAAGGTGGTGTGAGATATGGTCGATCCACTCCTTCTTGCCTGTGTTTATAGCATAGAGCAGAGCAGCCGCCTGTGTTGTATCATCCCAGCAGAATCCCCATGTATACTTCCAGTCTGTGGACTGACTTTCTGTCGGGAACTGCGGAATATAATCAGTTTCGCACTTTTTAAGATAGGATTCATCGCCTGTAGCCATGTAGAGCCAGTTTGCTGCATACATACAGTCATCAACCCATGAACTCGGCTTGTACATGGTTCCCATAGCGCCGTTTTCGTTGTCTCTGATAGAGTCAGCAGTCTCAAAGTACTTCTTTGCCTGCGCAAGATAAGCTGCTGCCTTGTCAGGCTGATCGTCCTTGAAGATAATATATCCCTGTGCAAGTGCTGCTGCACAAAGAGCTATTGTTGTTGAATCTGCGATCTCATCGTAAGGACGCTCCCAGTCTCCGTTGTTGAGATGATGCTTTCTGAGGTAAACCTCAGCGCTGCACCAGATGTTATGGTCAGTAGAGCCGCCTGTGAAGTCACCGATAGTACCGATAACCTTATCGCCTCTGTCTGCCTGCATAACATAATCGAGTCCCCACTGAACGTTGTTGCGGTAAACTTCGCCGAGACCAGCCTTATCTACAGCGTCCTTGTACTGGATATAGCCCCATGCAAGAACTGATGCAGAATAAGCGTTTGTAAGTGTAAACTTGAAGTGGTCGCCTGCGTCGAACCAGCCGCCGGGAATGACATCGGTTTCCTTTCCGTCCTCGTCTACCATTGAATCAGCACGCCAGCTTACGCTGTTCCACTCAGGGAGAACGCCGGACTGCTGTACTTCGTAGAAGAACAGTGCCTTCTGGAGAGCTTCAACATAGTTGACATCCACAGCAGCAGATGCGCTGATAACAGGTGAACCTGCCTTTTCTGCCGGCAGATAAGCTGCCATACCTGCTGCCATAGCCATAGCCGATACAGCAGCAGTAATTTTCTTAAATTTCAAATTGCATACCCCTCTCATTTTCCCGGAGTGCCCTCCGGATATAATTATACAACTTTAATATACATTATTTATCGCACTTTGTCAAGATTAAATTCTAAAATTCATTGCAGATTACATAATTATTATAAACTTTTGAAAAAATATGATATAAAACATTGACGAAATATGAATTATAGTGTATAATCAAGGTACTATATTTTTAAGAAAAGGAGTTTATCATGAGCACATCAACAATCATCATCATGATCACCATTATTGCTTACATGGGCATGATGCTACTCATCGGATTTTCTTTTACCAAAAAGAATTCCAGCGTCGGAGATTTCTATCTCGGCGGCAGAAAGCTTGGTCCGATCGTAACAGCTATGAGTGCTGAAGCGTCGGATATGAGCAGCTGGCTTCTCATGGGGCTTCCCGGAGTTGCCTATCTCACAGGAGGTGCCGAAGCAGGCTGGACGGCTATTGGTCTTGCAATCGGTACATACATCAACTGGCTTATCGTGGCTAAAAGACTGAGAATCTACTCTCACCGCTGCAGTGCTATCACGATCCCTGACTTCTTCTCAAACCGCTACAGAGACAACAAGAAGATTCTCATGGGTGCTACTGCTTTGATCATCCTGATCTTCTTCGTTCCCTACACAGGTTCAGGATTCGCAGCCTGCGGAACACTTTTCAGCCAGCTTTTCGGCTGGGATTACCACATTGCAATGATCTTCAGTGCGATCATCATCATCGCATACACATGTACAGGCGGATTTATGGCAGCAAGCTTTACTGATCTTATCCAGAGTATCGTTATGACTCTTGCTCTTATCAGTATCGTTGGATTCGGAATCCACACTGCCGGCGGCATGAATGAAGTTATCGAAAATGCAAAGGATCTTCCTGGATACTTCTCACTGAGCGATATTCACGTTCCCGAAGCTGTAGAAGAAAGTGGAAAGGTAATTGCTGCTCACTCTGATAAGTATTCTCTCCTCACTATCGCTTCACTCATGGCATGGGGACTCGGCTACTTCGGTATGCCTCATATACTCCTCCGCTTCATGGCTATCGAGGACAAGAACAAGATCAAGACTTCCAGAAGAATTGCTTCTGTATGGGTAGTTATCTCAATGGCAATCGCTATCTTTATCGGATTTATCGGAAACAAGCTTTCTGCTATGGGTAAGGTTGACAATCTTAACGCTGATAATTCACAGCAGATTATCATAAAAATCGCACAATTCATGGCTGATGAACACGTTATTCTTGCAATCATCGCCGGACTCGTTTTTGCCGGAATTCTTGCTTGTACAATGTCCACATCCGACTCACAGCTTCTTGCAGCATCCTCAAGTATGTCCGAAAATATCCTCAAGGGTGTATTCAAGGTAAAGCTTACAGACAAACAGTCAATGCTCGTTGCAAGAATCGTACTTATTATAATAGCAGTTCTCGGCGTTATTATCGCATGGGACGAAAACAGCTCTGTTTTCAAGATCGTTTCATTTGCATGGGCTGGATTCGGCGCAACATTTGCTCCCGTAATGCTCGCAGCACTTTTCTGGAAGCGCTCCAATATGTACGGTGCTATCGCCGGAATGAGCGTCGGTGCAGTTATGGTATTCGTATGGAAGTTCGGAATCAGCAAGCTCGGCGGCGTATTTGCTATCTATGAGCTTCTTCCGGCATTCGTTGCAGCACTTCTCACAATCATCATCGTTTCACTTGTAACTTCTGCTCCTGACAAGGAAATCACAGAAGAATTCGACAGTATCAAGGCTGAAATGAAGGCATAATCTCAAAGCTCTGCTTCTTTTTCCGGAAGCAGAGCTTTTTCTAAATTTTGTTGACTTTTATATTGCATCGTGCTATAATTTAGAAAAAATATGTTAGGAGAATCAAGATGTCCAGAATAATATCCAAAGAAAAATTTGACGAGATAATCAAAAGACAGATTGTAGAAAAATACGGTGAAACTCAGTGCCGATGGAATGAGAATTATGATAAATATTATAATAAGGACGTCTTTACTTTGTTTACAAAGGAGATGCAGAAAAACTTTCCTTCTGCCTATCAGGAATATGGTGCTGGAAAAGGCGGTGAACTGAATCAGAAGAAAGTAAACGATCATATTTATCCGCCAAAGATGGCAAGCGTAGCTTCGTCATCAAGATTCTGTTATCTGGCTTTGCGGTATGGTGCGAAAATGCTTGGATTAACAGATCTGCCACGCTTTGAATTTCCGTGTCCTATCGCAGGAATAAATCAAGGTACTCCTCCGCAGCTTGATGCCTGTTTTCCTGTTGACAGCACATACATTGAGGTTAAATGTCATGAGATATTTGATCATCACAGAATCGAAATGAAAGAGAAATATTGGAATCGCATTTATAGCGAAAACAATGACTTCGGGTTTGAACCACGAATAGCAAATGATGATTTCGAAACATTCATGATACCACTTTCCGAATTCGACATTGAAAAGGAATATTCAATGTTTGATATCAAACAATTGCTTTGTCATCTTATGGGTATATCATGTGATCAGAATGAATCACGAACACTGGTCTACCTGTTCTTTATGCCGATGTGTTCAGATGAACAAGATACACTGGCTGTCAATAATGTGTTCAGAGATCTGAGTGCTGAAATCAAACTGATTTTCAACAGCAAGCCTATCGTCAACTTCTGCCGAAAACATAATATAAAGTTAATGGCGATAGCAGAACACAATAATGTCATGGATTCAATCGACAAATGCCAAATTATAGACTTAATGCAATAACATACATTCAGCAGTCCTTCGGGGCTGCTTTTCTCATTTGTAGAGGATAAAATAATATCGCAGGTCAGAAATATCAACATCAGAATTAATGAAGATATAAAAGTCGCACTGACAGAAACTGCACGAATGTCAATTCAACTTTTTTGATCTAATGATTTTAATCTCCAATTTTTTCTCTGCATTTCCCTTGAAAATGAGTACACAATCTGTTATAATAATGTATGTATAACTTATGAAAGGATTTTATTATGGATCTTAAAAAAACGATCGCAGAACTCACGGAAGTTTCCGGAGCGTCAGGAAATGAAGCTCCTGCCGCTGAACTTGCCATGAATATGCTGAAAAAATATTGTCCCGATGCCGCAATTATAAACGGCAATGTTGTCGGACGATTCGGAGATTTCCGCAGCGGACTCCCCTCATTTGTACTCGACGCTCATATTGATCAGATAGGTATGATCGTTACAAATATAACAGCTGACGGCTTTATCAAAGTAGGAAATCTCGGCGGAATCGACCGCCGTCTGCTTCCGGCACAGCCTGTAATCATTCACGGAAAAAAGGATATTTCTGGCGTAATATGCTCTGTTCCGCCGCATCTTTCCTCCGGCGACAGCAAGGTGCTCTCATTCGATGAAGTGGCTATAGATACCGGAATGACAAAAGCTGAACTTGAAAAGATAGTTTCACTCGGAGACACTGTCACATTTGATGTAAAGTGTCGTACTCTGCTCGGCTCACGGATAACCTCCGGAGCACTCGACGACCGCTGCGGTGCTGCTTCGATTCTTTATGCACTTGAACTTTTACAGGGACAAGCCACTGCATACAACGTGACCGTAATTTTCTCCGCACAGGAAGAACTCGGCGAACGTGGCGCAAAAATCGGCGCATACGAGCTTGATCCCGATATTGCAATCGCTGTTGATGTAAGCTTCGCATATTCGCTTTCCGAGGATGAAAACAAGTGTGGTTATCTTGGAAAAGGTCCGATGATTGGTATTTCTCCATCACTCGACAGAGAGCTTTCCGATGAACTGATAAATACAGCAAAAAAATCAGACATTCCTTACCAGACAGAAGTAATGAACGGACTTACCTCCACCAATGCCGATCAGTATTCCGTAAGCCGCTGCGGAGCAAGAACCTGTACTGTTTCCATTCCGCTGAGAAATATGCATACTCCGGCTGAGGTCATTGATATCAGAGATGTAGAACTTACCGCAAGACTTCTCGCTGAATTTATCAAGGAGGGAAACTGATGAGAGAACTGCTTAAAGAACTCTGCCTTGCCGACGGAATCTCCGGCGATGAAAAGGCGGTGAGAGAACTTATTATAGACAAAATCAAGGATTTCTGCGAATACCGCACTGATAATCTCGGAAATCTTATCTGCTTCAAGAAAGGCAGAAAAACTCCTGACAAAAAGCTTATGATCTGCGCTCACATGGATGAGGTAGGTCTTATCGTTACCGGAATACAGCCGGACGGAACTCTGCTTTTTGGAACCGTCGGAGGAATTGATCCCTCTGTTATCATCGGACGTCAGGTTCGTGTCGGAGCAAATAAGATATATGGAGTAGCCGGGTCTGCCGCTGTCCACAATCTTTCCAAGGAACAGCGTGAAAAGGCACCCGAAATCAGCGCAATGTACATTGATATCGGCGCCGCTGACAAGGAAGAAGCTGAAAAATATGTTTCCCTCGGAGACTGCATTTATTTCAGCTCCGAATTCACAGAGCTTGGCGAAAATCGCCTGAAATCCAAGGCTGTTGACGATCGTGCCGGATGTGCAATGATGATAGAAATTATACGCAGCGAAATCGAATATGACACATATTTCGTTTTCAATGTTCAGGAGGAAATCGGACTGAGAGGTTCGAGAGTATCCGCATTTTCTGTTGATCCTGATTTTGCCGTTGTACTTGAAGCTACAACTGCCGCAGATATCGACGGGGTTTCCGGAGCAAAACGTGTATGCGCACTCGGAAACGGTCCTGTTGTGTCATTCATGGACAGAAGCACTGTATACGACAAAGAGCTGTACGCTCTTGCGTTTGATATCGCCGCTGAGGATGACATCCCATGCCAGACAAAAACTATGATCGCCGGAGGAAACGATGCCGGAGCTATCCACCTGAGCCGTGACGGAGTGCGTACTATTGCCGTATCTGTTCCGTGCAGATATCTTCACTCCCCCAGCTGTGTCATCCAGTGGAGCGATCTTGAAAACTCATTAAAGCTTGTCAAAAAACTTACACAAAGGATATGTGAGCTATGATAAAACTTATCGAACACGAACATGAACTTGACCGTCCGCTGCTGATGAAAACACTGTGCGGCAAAAAAATGCTCTCCTACATGAGAGCATACGGTCCAAATTATGACTTCTGCCGCTTCTATAAAATCACCAACGAAACCGGCTATGGCTTCATGTTCATTATAAATTCGACACTGATAATCTGCACAGACGGAAATCTCAGACCAGATCAGGAAATTGATCTTTTTATCTCCATGAATATGCCGTTCCGCATTGAGGGAGACAGCAATATTCTTGAAGGTATCGGTCTTACGGAACAGTATCAGCGTCTTAACAGAACAATATTTGAGCTTATTCCAGATGATTCACCCCTTGAAACTATCGAGGAACACGTTGAATTCAATCCCAAACTTACGGATGTATACGATATCCTCAGTGAAGGCTTCCCGAATATTGCTGATTTTTCCCTTTGGTATACCGATACCTCACACCGCTGCCGTCACGGAATAAGCCGTGTGTTCACCTACAGAAACTCAACAACTGCCTCCGTTATGTTTGATATCGGAAGTACAATACTCATAGGACAGGTTGCAACTACAGCCGCCGCAAGAGGACGAGGATATGCAAGGGAATTCCTGAAATGGCTGGCGAAATTCTTCAACGGACTCGGAAAGCGTTCCTATCTTCTTGCTCTTGATGTCCGCAAAAGCTTCTACGAGGAAATAGGCTTCCGTGAGGCTGGAAGCGAGTTCGTTCTGGAAAGAATCGACATCGAAAAGGACAGCATGACAAAGGGAAAACTCTGATATACATCATTTTAAGGAGAAAAATAAATGAATTTCGGAAATATATATAATTTTGACGCAAAGCTTATGGCACTTGCCGAACAGGCTGAAAAAAACTGCTCCGACGCATTCAGCGGAATAGATCAGACAGCTGAATACAACGGTGCAAAGGTTCTCAAGGCATTCTCTGACAACAGAGTAAGCGAACCTTGCTTCTATGGTTCTACCGGATACGGATACGGCGATCTTGGCCGTGACGTTATCGACAAGGTTTTTGCACAGGTTCTTGGCACAGAGGACGCTCTCGTGCGATTCAATTTCGTTTCAGGAACTCATGCTCTGTCAGTTGCTCTTTCCGGCGTTCTCAGAACAGGAGACAAGATAGTTTCAATTACCGGAAAGCCATACGATACTCTTGAAGAAGTTATCGGAATCAGCGGCACAAAGGGAAACGGCTCTCTCATGGATTTCGGCATTGAATATGGTCAGGTTGACCTCAATGAAGACGGTTCAGCCGATCTTGAAGGCATTACAGAAGCAGTAAAGGGTGCAAAAGTCGCCTATATTCAGCGTTCAAGAGGATATTCTCTCCGCCGTGCCTTTACAACAGATGACATTGAAAAAATGGTAAAAGCCGTAAAAACGGGAAATCCTGACGCTATAATCATGGTAGATAACTGCTACGGTGAATTCGTTGAGCAGTGTGAGCCTTCCGAAGTCGGCGCTGATATCATTATCGGTTCACTCATCAAAAATGCCGGCGGCGGAATTGCCCGTACAGGCGGATATATCGCCGGACGTGCCGATCTTGTTGAGCTTTGTTCCTATCGTCTTACCTGTGTGGGAATGGGTAAGGAAGTCGGATGTACTCTCGGCATGAACCGTGAAATGCTTCTCGGACTTTTCTTTGCTCCGGATGTTGTTTCAAACGCACTCAAAACATCAGCATTTGCAAGTGAACTTCTCACCATGCTCGGATTTGAATGCTCTCCACGCAAAGACGAAAAGCACGGCGATATCGTTACTGCGATAAAACTGGGTGACGAAGAACACCTTACTGCGTTCTGCCGTGGAATCCAGAAGGGCGCACCTGTTGACTCTTTCGTTGTGCCGGAAGCATGGGATATGCCCGGATATACAAGTCAGGTAATCATGGCTGCCGGAGCATTCACAAACGGAGCTTCTATCGAACTTTCCGCTGACGCTCCTATCCGTGAGCCATTTGCTGTCTGGATGCAGGGCGGAATAACTTACACATCCGGAAAAATCGGCGTAATGCTTGCCGTACAGGAAATGATCGACAGCGGACTTATCAATATCTGAGCGCCGCAGATGTCTGAAACAAAAACAAAAAAGCGCAGTTCAGAGGAATATCTCCTCTGCTACTGCGCCTTATTTTTTACTCTGTAACTTCCTTTACTGTAAATGAATCAATTCTGCCAAGAATATAATCCTGAAGCTGAACGAGATCTTCATCATCAGCAGTACCGTTCTGATCGACGTCTGCAGCAAGCTGTGATACAGAATTTGCAAAAGTACCGGAAATCCCCTTTCTTGCTGATGCCATATCAAAGGAATCGATAATACCATCGCTGTTTACATCGCCTATAATAAGCGATACTGCTTCAGGTCCTTCAACTTTCGTGCCAGCAACTGCACCAATAACCTCGTCAACATAGAAATTGTTTGAACTGTCAGCAGTTTCGATATAAAGCTGCATATTTGCTGCATCCTCAGGGATAGTGTACTCGGTATTTATAAGCTGTGCCCACTGTCCTCTGACAGCCTTTGCTTCTGCAATCGAAGAATACTGCGTTTCGCCGGCTGCATCCGTATACTGAAGCTTCATGTAGAAAGTATCAAAAGTACCGCCGTCAAAGAACATAACATCCGAACTGAAAGAGTACTTGTTTCCGGGAATGAATGCATTCGGCTTGAGAGAAATATAAGCACCGTTCCATGCGGCTGTTCTTTCCTGTACAAGGAGAGATTCTTTTCCTTTGTATGCAGTACGTCCGCTTGTAAGAAGACTTGCGGCACCTCGTCCGTTCCAGTTATCAAGACTTCCCTCAAAAGTACTGTGGAAGAAATAACCGTTTTCATCAGGTTCAACTATTGTAGCAGCATTCCATTCTTCTCTTTCGTAATCAAAGAGGTCGATATCTGCATATCCTCCGGTTGTCTTTGTGGCATAGCTGTAAATTCCGCTGCGGTATCCTGTAAACAGCTTCAGATCATAAACCATGCTGAGTTCATTGCCAATTTTAGTCCAGCTGCTGCCGTCATAGGAATAATAGAAATTCGCCTTGTCAATATTATTGGAACTGCTTCCATCCGCTGTTATGTTATTGAACTTGAAATCAACCTTGAGATAAATTTCATCGCCGTTGAGATTCACCTGTTCAACGATTTTATCACGGCTGTCAGTAACTGCGGCACCTGAGCCATATCCGCCATTTTCAGACATATAGATTTTCTTGCTTCCGTCGTCAGCGACATATACGCCTACATTTCCGTACTTGAACTGGAACGCCGAAAGACCGGCATAATCTCCAACCTTCATACCCTTTGTATCAAGTTTGATAAAGCTGCTGCACGAAGGACCTTCTGTTCTCTGTGTAAGAGTATTTCTTGCGTTAAGAAGATGTGATGCAAGAGTTTTATTTTTAAGTCTGAGATAACCTTCACGCTCAGTCACCGACCATGCTGTATTGTCAGGATTATGATTCCACTGCCATTCAAGTGCAAGCTTATCCGAGGAATAGCTGAAATCATCATCTCTGGCAAGCGATGTACCTGTCGAAGCGCCGTTCACTGTAAGCGTCAGAGGAGCTTTTGCATCCACGCCCATGATCGGCCAGTCGTTCTGCCATGTCACCGGCACAAGTACGGGAATACGTCCTACAGAGCCGTGATCCTGGAAAAGCATTCCGTACCATTTTCCGTCAGGAGTATCAACAATACCGCCCTGTGCAACACCGCTTCCGTACGAACCTACGCCGGAATCAAGAACGGTTTTGCCCTCGTATGTGCCAAGAAGCTCCTTGCTGCGGTAGCATATTTCAATACGTCTGCTGTTTGACGGCCATGCTATGATAAATACATAGTAGTATCCTCCGATTTTATGTACATGAGCGCCCTCACCGGCAAGTCCGGACAGTCCTGTTGAGAATAATCTCTTGGAAACTCCGCCGTTTTTGAATCCTGTCATTTCGGCATTGAGTTCCTTGATTTCAATATTTCCTCCGCCGCCGTAAATAAGATAATTTCTTCCGTCATCATCGAAAAACAGTGATGCATCATGGTACATTCCGTTGATTTCACTTCTTGTCCATGTACCGTTTTCGATATCGTTGGTCTTGTAGATATAGGATTTTCCGGAACCATAGCTTCCGAAGAAAACATAATATGTTCCCTTGTGATATCTGAGACTCGTTGCCCACTGTCCGTGAGCGTAATCATGCTTGCCGTTAGTAAGATTCTGTACATCGCCCTGTGCGTATGTGTCGTAAACGTAGTTGCAGATTTCCCACGAAACAAGATCCTTGGACTTCATGATAGGTGCGCCTGGGGAGAAATACATTGTTGTGCTTACCATATAATATGTATCGCCCACACGGATAACATCAACATCAGGAACGTCAGCCCAGATAACGGGATTTGATATAACTGATGTCTGATCTGCCGAAATACTCACTTTCGGAATCACAGGTGATGCAGATATCATTAACGCTGCTGCGGTCACTGCCGCAGTTATTTTTTTAAAACAATTTTTCAATTTCATATGTAATCACCGCCTAATATTATATGTAAAAGTGTATCATAATGCGCATTTAATAACAACTGATTTTGTGCAGAATTAGTGGAATAAATGAAGAAGTTCACAATTAATACAAATAAAACAGCATTCCTCACAAAGTTTAATAAGATATTTTGTAAGATATCACTACATCATTTTTAACAAAAAAACTTGAAGTATAAAGAAAATTATGTTATAATTATCATTAGAATTTATTTTAATAAAAGGAGCGATTCCCAATGAACAATAAAATACAGATGATAATGGAGCTTATCCGTGAAAAGGATATCAAAATGGTTGACTTTAAAATGGTCGATATCAACGGACAGTTCCGTCATGTAACAATTCCTGCAAAGGATTTCAGCGAAGATGTAATGAAAAACGGTATCGGATTTGACGCTTCCAATTACGGCTATGCTGTTGTTGAAAAAAGCGATATGGTATTTATCCCCGATCCCGATACTGCCTCAATAGATCCTTTCTGTGATATCCCTACTCTTTCAATGATGGGTAACGCAATGATTATTGACTATCCCGAAAACCGTCCGCTTGCACAGTATCCGAGAAATATCGTTGCAGCTGCCGAGCAGTACATGAAGGACTGCGGCATTGCTGATACAATGCTCATTCTCCCCGAATTCGAATTCTATCTCTTTGACAACGTGGGCTGGGATGTAAGCGCACAGTCAGTAGGTTTCACAGTTGACGCTCAGCAGGCTCACTGGAACAGCGCTGTTGACGGAATGGGAAATGTCGTTCCCAAGCAGAAGAACTACCACATCGCTAAGCCATACGATGTTTCCTACGAGGCAAGAAGCGAAATGTGTCTCCTTATGGAAGAAGCCGGCATTGGTATCAACTACCACCACCCCGAAGTTGGTGCGGCTGGTCAGTTTGAAATCGAGCCTAAGCTCGGTGTGATGTCCAAGATGGCTGACGCAACGATGACTATCAAGTATATAATTCACAATACTGCAAGAAAATACGGCAAATCCGCTACATTCATGCCCAAGCCTGTTATGGGCGAGGCTGGAAACGGTATGCATGTTCATATGCTTCTTCTTAAAGACGGACAGCCTGTATTCTCCGATGACAACGGCTATGCACACCTAAGCAAGGAAGCTCACTACTTCATGGGCGGACTTCTCAAGCATATTAATTCACTCTGCGCAATAACAAACCCGAGCACAAACTCATTCAAGAGACTTGTTCCCGGATTTGAAGCTCCTGTTACAGTAGGATACGCAACTTCAAACCGCAGCGCAGTAATCCGTATTCCGGCTTATGCAAAAACTCCTGACCGCAGACGTTTCGAACTTCGTAACCCCGACGCTACATGTAACCCGTACTTCTGCTATGCTGCGATCCTCATGGCTGGTCTTGACGGTATCAAGAATCAGATTGATCCTCATGAGAATGGCTGGGGTCCGTATGACGTAAACCTTTTCCACCTCAGCGACGAAGAAAAGGCAAAGCTTACTCACCTCCCGACATCACTCGAACAGGCTCTTGACGCTCTTGAAAAGGATCACGATTACCTCCTCGCCGGCGGTGTTTTCCCTGAGGAACTTATCAACAACTTTATCCGCTCCAAGCGTGAGGAATGCCGTGCACTCGCTGCAATCCCACATCCCGCAGAATTCGATCGTTATTATAATCTTTGATCCCATACAATACATTTTTAATTCCAGCAGACTTTTATCTGCTGGAATTAATGCAATACCGCACAAAGCTGTATGATTTGTGCAGTATCGCCTTAAATCTGTTTTTTTTAAAAAACGAGCATAAGGCAGATAGTCATAAAGAAGCATAACCCGTGAAGAAATTCTTCACGGGTTATTTTAGGCGACACCGCACAGAGCTTGCGCAAAAGATGCGAAGTCAGATTGTATAGAAATCTCGCAGGCATACTAACGTATGTCAAGAGATTTCTGTGCGGAATGACGGAAAATATTCAAGCAGATTTTGTGCAAAGCCGTCAGGCGGGCTTTGTGAGGTGTTGACTTTAATATCTTACATATAAATTGAGATTTATCCCTCTGTCAGACTGAATTTTTCAAGTGCCTCCATAAAATTATAAATACGACTTGGAACGATTCATATCTGTTACCAATTCTAAATTACCGTCAGCTTTCATAAGTTCAATTAATTTATCTACATTAGTACTATCTGCTAAAATTGCTTGTAATTCTGATTCTGTAATCCCTACTAATTGCATAAATTCAGTTTTACCATAAACAGAATGTTGAGGTTTTACTTCTGTATCCTCCACTATCAAAAGAGCTGTAATAAGCGATTCTACACCTATATGCAAAGATTTTCCATTTCCTTTTACATATTGATTTGGTTCAAAATATTTTTTTACTTTGATAAGTATATCTTGCCAGATTTGAAAGCATGTCAATTGCCCACATGCAATTTTCTTCTGTTTTTTCTTTTAGTTTGATGGTCATTTCATATCCCCAACCATTCCACTCACCACCAAACGCTTCTTCATCTCCATATAGCACAGTCATGCCATAAGTAACAATATGTTTATATCCTTTATTAGAATCATATATTGAATATCCATCTAAATAGTTGTCTCCTCCACATATCGCTCTGGAATGTAAAAGAGTTCCAAAGTGTTTAGGCTGTTGTCCCGGATATAATAACTCAAATGCATCATCAATGGCTTGCCATCCTGGTGAATATTCTTCATCACTTTCTATACGCTGCAAAAATTCTTCCTTAGTCATTCAACTTTCTCCTTACTATGAGGTTTTCATTTTCTTACTATGAAATGTAGTGTCGCCGTAAAATACTTTTTTATCAAACTGATTATAGCAAATATATTATAAATAGTCAATGTCACAAGCAACACAGTATGTGTAAAAAATATATAGGCAATGTAGGGTGCGATGCCCACATCGCACCGCAGACATATTACATTCGTAACGGGCGGATGTAGGCATCCGCCCCTACATAAAAATATGTTTGCCTACGAAATTTTACACATACAGCAACACAAAGCCGCTTTTGACATAAATATCAAAAGTGGCTTTGCAATACTTCTATATAACTATCCGTCTTAGTATGCCCGGTTTTTTATTATAAAAATCGTATATTACTGGTTTTTAAGCCATTCTTCAATAGTCGGAGCATTTCCGCTTGCTGTACCTGATGATATCAATGTATAGTAACGAAGAATGATAGTAGCATCAGAAGCAGTAATCATACCATCACCGTTTACATCAGCTGCTTTTTCCTGAGTTGAGCTGAGAGAAGATTCTCCGCCTGAATTTATCATTGTATATGCTCTGAGCGCAAGAGCAGCATCAGAACCATTAATGATACCATCCTGTGTGACATCACCAGTCAGGAAAACGCTTCCCTTGATAGTGAGATTCATGCTGTCAAGGAATATATCGCCAGCTTTTGATTTAGCGTTTACAATAATTTCAGCCTTACCTTCAGCTATTACAGTAACTTTTCCATCATTAGTAACTATCAGAACCTTCTCGTTTGTTGAATAGAATCTGATTGTTGAAGTATCTATATCTTCATTTGCAGTATAGTCAAGCGTAAATGTGTTTCCGACTTTCAAATCAGACTCTGATGGCTGCTTGACATCAAACGGAGCAGGCAGTTTCGTAGTTGTAGTTGTGGAAGAAGTCATAGTTGTTGTTGTGGTTGTACTTTCTGTTGTCTTTGATGATGTAGTCTTTGAAGAAGTCGTTGTGCTTTCTGTTGTCTTTGATGTTGTTGTAGTCTTTGAGGAAGTCGTTGTGCTTTCTGTTGTCTTTGATGTTGTTGTAGTCTTTGAAGAAGTCGTTGTTCTTTCTGTTGTCTTTGATGTTGTTGTAGTCTTTGAGGAAGTCGTTGTGCTTTCTGTTGTCTTTGATGTTGTAGTCTTTGATGTAGTTGTTGTGCTTTCTGTTGTCTTTGATGTTGTTGACTTTGAAGAAGTCGTTGTGCTTTCTGTTGTCTTTGATGTTGTTGACTTTGAAGAAGTCGTTGTGCTTTCTGTTGTCTTTGATGATGTTGTAGTCTTTGAAGAAGTCGTTGTGCTTTCTGTTGTCTTTGGTGTTGTTGTAGTCTTTGAAGAAGTCGTTGTGCTTTCTGTTGTCTTTGATGTTGTTGTAGTCTTTGAAGAAGTTGTTGTACTTTCTGTTGTCTTTGATGTAGTAGTAGTAGTTACAGTAGTTGTAGAAGTTGTTGTCGTTGTTGTTTCTGCATCAAGGCAATTGAATCTGATACCGTAAGTTTCTGCATATTTCTGTGAGGCTGTATCCTTGTATCCGTTTATAACAAAATCCGCAGATGTTCCTGTAAATGCCCAGTCACCGATCTCTGAAACATTTTTTGAAATTGTGACTTCTTCAAGTGATTTACAGTCTGCAAAAGCACTTGTTCCTATACTTGTCACACCATCAGGAATTATTATCTTTTTTAATGATGTACACTCTGTAAATGTATAAGCAGGAATACCTGTTATTTTTTTCGGAAGAATTGCTTCCTCAAGAGCTGTGCATCCGGCAAACAATCCTTCACTTAATTCTGTAACGGAATCCGGCAATACTATCGCTGTAAGAGCAGAACACTCCGAGAATGCGAATTTTCCGATTTTTTCTACAGAATCAGCAATCGAAATATTCTTGATTGTCTTGTTCTGAATAAATGCATAATCCGGCACATTTGTTATACCATCGTAAATCATTACATCAGATATAGAATCACCGTATTCGTGGTAATTTGTTTCTGTAAAGCTTCCTGAACCGCTTATTGCAATAGTTCCGCAGCTGTCGATTTCCCATGAGGAATTTTCTCCCGCAATACCGCTGTACAGTACAGAAGGAGCAGTAGTGGTAGTTACTGTAGTAACGCTTCCTGATGTAGTTGTAGTTGTTATCGGCTTTTCAGAGTCTTCAACAGCTATAAATTTATATCCGTTATTTTCAGCATATTTTTCTGCTTCTGAACCGCTGACGCCCTTGATACATTCAAATTCAGGGCAGTCAACAAATATATTTTCGCCGATTGCTGTCACGCTTGCCGGAATTTCTATCTCTGTAAGAGAAGTACATCCGTTAAAAGCATTATTGCCTATTCCGGTAAGATTTTCCGAAAGTCTGATTTCAGAAAGTTTTGCACAGCCGATGAAAGCACATTCACCGATTTCTGAAACAGAATCAGGAATAATCAGAGATTCAAGAGCTGAACATCCGGTAAAAGAATATTCTCCGATAGAAGTGACACTGCCTGCAATGCTGATATTTTCAAGAACTTCAAAATAAGCAAATGCTATTTTCGGAATATCCGTTACGCCTTCTTTGATTACAATATTGACTACTGAATCACTGTGCTCACGAAAGGAAAGATCAGACATACTTCCGGAACCGCTTATTGTAAGTGTTCCGCTTTCATCAATTGTCCATGTTCCGTCGGCATCAGAGCTTTCAGTCTGAGCTGCATCCTCTGCGAACGCATTCATGGTGTTTCCGGACATCTCCTGAAATGCCGGCAGAACACCTGAAAACATTACTGCAAATGCCGATGCAGCTGCAAGTATTTTTTTTAGCTTCATAGTTTAACACCTCATATTTTTAGTAAGCAAAACCGGTCAGAGACCGGCTTTGCATTTTGAATTAATTTGTTTTAGAAAAAGATTGAGAAGTATTACCATCTGTAATAGTGTAATTTATTGTAGCTGAAGGTGAAGAAATATTGTGCGTGTTACAATACACCGTAATATGCTGTCCCACCTTATCTAATACACATCCATTTTCGAGTGTGTAGGTGGTGAGTGTTTGAACTCCTTCATCACCATTAGTGTCTGTATTTACGTTAATTATAGCACCACCAATTAAATTAATTGATTCACTTGCAATTAAACCAATAGTGAAATCCGCAATCGGACCTGGTCCATCAACAAAACTCAGTACAAATCCAGCTAAATTACTTATAAGTTTTACTTTATTGTTACCCACTGCTACCTCTTCATCATATTCTTTATCTGAAGAATATGATGAACCGCAACTAATAACACCATTAGTTATAAATATAGGCTCATTACCCTGAATAATATTTAACCCACTTTTATCAATAATGTTAAGATTTGCTCTTGTATTATTTGTTTCTGAATCAATAACAACACTCGCATCATACATTATATAATCGAAGTCTATTTCACCGTAAGAAGTTACTTCAGTTTTGATTGCTATGTATCTGAAACCATCTATCGGATACTCAACAATTTTACCATCTGTAAGTACATTTCCTTTAACTGCATTAACAGCTTCACTATTCTGACTTACTTCTGAGATAAGTGTCTGCATATTTCTGATATGATCTTCTTTGCTAATTCCATTAAATATCCAGTTACACTGATATACATCATATGATACTGATTTCTCATTAGCTGTAATTGTAAGATTGTATGTTCCGTTAATATGCTGTTCTATTGAAGATGATATTTCATCCACATATACAAGAATGTAATTTTCTCCGGCTGAACCAGAATAATGTGCATTTCCATTTTCATCTACAACATGAACATTTGAAGATGCTGAAACACTCCAGTCTACATTTGTATTAAATCTGAGTAACAGATATGATATACCTATTGTTTCACCTGTATACTGATCAGTTTCAGTATAATATAAAGGCCATGAATATCCGCCGTCAAGACCACCATTTGCACGGAAATAGAAAGTATCATATCCGCAGTCTTCAACTGTCAACTCAGCTACAATACCGATTTCCTCTGATTCAACCTCACCGCAAACTTCACATTCACGTTCTTTAAGTCCGGGTGTCTCGCTGTCAGGTTCTTCGACAACTTCCCATTCACCCCATGCATGACCGCCAAGATTCTCGATTACTGTCTTGTCAAGAATAACTCCGCAGTGAATACATCTTGTAATTCTTGCACCGTCTTCTGTACATGTAGGATCAATAATCTCGTACGAACCATTGAATTCATGCTCACGGTCATCACCTGGAATAGCTTCTCTATCATGGTAGTGACATACTGTACATTCACGAACCTGTAAACCATCATCTGTACATGTACCGTCAATAATAATTGTCCACTCGCCGTAATTATGTTTTGCTGGAATTATTGTTCTTGTAAGAACATCTCCGCAATTTATACATTTTCCGACTCTTTCGCCATCTTCTGTACAAGTAGGAGCAATAACCTCAAATGAGCCGTTAAATTTATGTCCCGGAGGAGTTATTGATTCGTATTGACGATTAGGACACTTCTTGCACACTCTGTATCTATAACCAGGACGTGTACATGTTTCTTCAAGACCTGTAGTCCATGCACCGTAGTCATGTCCGGTAGCCTTAATTGCAGATCTTGTAACAACCTTACCGCACTTGATGCATTTTCCGACTCTTTCACCGTCTCTTGTGCAAGTAGGCTCAACAGCTGTTTCAAATGAACCGTTGAATTCATGGTTTTCGCCTGTTTCAGGAATCAGAGCTGTGGTTACAACTTCATTACATCTTGTACATCTGCCTTCCATTAAGCCTTTATCTGTACAAGTGGGTTCAAGTGTAGTAACATATGAACCATTGAAATTATGACCTTTCGGTGCATCTCTCCTTGTTTCAATTCTGGAGCAAACCTTACACTTTCTGATGCTGAATCCGTATGTTGTACATGTAGGCTGTACATAAGTGATCCACATAGCGAAATCATGATCAGTCTGCGGAATACGGGCTTCACTTACAACTTCATTGCATCTTGTACACTTGCCAACTTTAAGACCAGGTCTTGCGCAATTAGCTTCTCTTTCTGTATTGTAGACGCCGTTGAAATTATGTCCAGGTGCATATATTATAACTGTTTTTGTAGCATCACATAACTTGCACTTATCTATCTTTGCGCCGTCCACTTCACATGTCGCTTCTTTTGCAACCCTGTATGTCTCATAATCGTGCTCAAGCTTATCAAGCTTGATTGTGCTTACAACTTCATTACATCTTGTACATCTGCCTTCTTTAAGACCTGTTTCTGTACATGTAGGCTTCTTTACAGTATTATATGAACCATTGAAATCATGTCCGGGTGCCTTTATTGTAACTGTATCTGTATCATCACATGTTTTACACTTAACGATCTTTGCACCGTCAACTTCACATGTTACTTCTTTTACAACCTTGTATGTCTCATAATCATGATCAAGCATGTCAAGCTCTACTGAACTTACTGTCTGACCGCACTTTGTACATTTTCCTTCTTTAAGTCCCTTTTCTGTACATGTGGGCTTCTTTGTTGTTTCATATGAGCCATTGAATGTGTGTCCGGGTGC
>JAFXEJ010000038.1 GCA_017513795.1 Ruminococcus sp. | reverse complement strand
TTCTTTCCTTCGGAATTAAGAGGAGTATCCATATATACCTTATTTCCATAGATATAGGCATTCTGTCCCCAGCCCTCAGAAAGCTTGTTCATCTCGAAGGCACGGTTTACTCTTGTTTCACCATTTCTGTAACCTGTACAATAACGAAGGATACAATCATTTCCTTTGAGGTCAACAAAGCTGTCGGCATAGTTTTCACCAGCAATTCCCTTTCCATCAAAAGTGCAGTTTTCGATAATTGTTCCTGTTGTAAGCTCCTTGACATCAACGTGTTCAGCAGTAACATTCGGTCCGATTTTACAGTTGCGGATTCTGTTATTGTCGCAGGCGTGTTCATATTCTTCTGCTTTATAGGAGCTTCCGACATAGATGCCTTCACCGTACGCTGCTGTTTTAAGTCCTGTATCGTGAATGTTGGTATTTTCAACAAGACAGTTTGAACTGCCGTCACGGATATGTATTGCTTCCTGACCTGTTCCGTAAACTTCGCAGTTTAGGATTTTGGTGTTATTTGAATTGTCGAGAACAAGACCGATAGATGATCCTGTAACTTTGATATTATCAAGCACCCACCAGTCGCCAGTGATAGCAAGTGCATACTGCTTCTGAATGGTAGCTCCCGAAAGAATTGCAGGAGATTCAGGATCTTCTGATCTGAGTATGATCGGAGAATCTTCTGTTCCGTCTGCTGCACCGTGATACTGATATCCCTTTGTATTAGTAGACGTTGTGCAGATATATTCACCCGGAGCAACAACGATCTCATCACCTGGTTTTGCAGAAGCAAGCGCAGACATGAGTTCTACAGACGTTGTAACACGGACGATATTTGTTTTCGGAGCAAGAAGAAGATTTTTCATAAGACATAGGTCAATTGAATCAAGTATGTCGTCGTTGCAAAGATTGCCGGCCATCCAGTTCTGTGGATCGTCAGCGGAATTTATAAGCCACTTCTGAAGTAAAACAACATCTGCAATGTTAAATTCGCCGTCGTTATTGATGTCACCTTTTTTTGCGGAAGAAGTTGCACTGACAGCGGAAACTGCAGATGTTCCCAACAAAGCAGCAGAAATTAAAGCGGATACTATTTTTTTCATATAGAACACCTCATATTACGATATATTGTATAATATTATCATAACACAACTCATATATTTTGTCAATAATAGAATATAGATATATAAATTAATAATGAATGAGGATGATTTGAATAAATTATTAATTTTCACATTTTACATAAAAAAGGTATTGATTTTTTAATTTTAATGTGATATAATATAGCTAACAAATAAATATTACTGCCTTGTTCGATTTTTATAGTTCGTATGATCCAACACTTCTTACTAGGGAATTCAGCTCCGGGTGTGAATTGCAGACCTCCCGCTTCGGCGGACGAAGGGAGCGTGAAGCATTCGGGCGTTTACCCACCTGCTTCGTGCGGGTTTTATTCACTATAAGTTCCGGCAAGGCGGTTTTATTTTGTAAAAAAACAGCTCAGGATACTCCTGAGCTGTTATTCATTATGTATTATTATTCTTCTTCATCATCTTCGTCAAACAATTCATCCATACGCTTCATAAAGAATTCGGATACCCTGTCGAATTCATCGTCATCTTCGATTGAAGCAAGAATTTCCTCCCCATTGTCCTCTATGGTCTTGAGAATAACAAGCTCACAGTCAGCAGCAAGGATATCTTCACCATTGAATTCAGGTATCATTGCATAGTAGATTTCGCCTTCAAATTCAGCAATATCGACGATTTCAAAATTCTTTTTATTTCCTTCATTGTCCACCAGTTCAATAAGATCAGGTGTATATTCGTTCATATCTGACATATTTTACTCCATTCTGCGGTTTTCCGCCTTTATGATATTTTTATTATACACTGCTGCTGCAAAAAAATCAAGAGGTATTTTCAGTAAATCCTTTTGCGTTTGTATATATTAGCCTAAGCGTTTTGATTTACATTGTACAATCCGCCGAATTATACTAAAACCTCAAACTTTTTTAATGATAACTATTGACATTTACTAAAAGATATGGTAATATATAATCAAGGAAAGGGAAGAAAGTAAAAATTCTCCCAAAGCTGAATTTACTTGGACTGAGCAAAAGCTCAATGTAAATTATTTTATGCGGAAAGGTGTGTGAGTCCGGTGGAAACAATTTCAGAACAGCAGCGTGAAGCCAGCGGGCTTGCTGAGTAATCGGATATATATTAGGGAATATAGGCAAGATGCTTGTTCCATTGACTGAAATTACAAATAACATCTGGTTATAAGGCTGACGTATTGCTGAAAGAAAAGTGGCTTCATGTCTAAACTCAGTTTGGATACAGGATTATCTGAAATTACGACAATGAGTCTTTAGATACATAAATCCAAAGTAAAGGTTGAGTCCGATGAGAAGTTAATTTTTGGGAAAGAAAACCTATTCCGTCCGCACATGGTACGGAAAATAATTGTAAAAGGTGGTCCCGATGCAGTAATTTAATTTTGACCCGATATCTTTATTTGAAGGAATGATTCAAATGAAAATGATTAGATATTCTTCAAAGATCACTATGGAAGGGTGAGTCCAAAGGGTAATTTAGCAAAACGATGAAAGTCGTTTTAAATCTACAATTTAATAATTAAAGCCCCCGAAGGTCTCTCGGGGGTTTTTTCTGTTATTTTGTCTCATCAAGAAGCTTTTTACGATACTGATACGCTGATTGTTCCTGCTTATTATCACCAAACTGATAATATACATGACCATTTAATGCGTCCGGCATATACTGCTGTTTGACATAGTGGTTCGGGAAATCATGAGGATAGAGATAATTCTGTCCGACAACTGCTGCACCCTTTCCATCATAATGCATATTCTGCAAATGACGTGGGAAATCAAGTGCGTCACAGTCCTGTAAATCGGCAAGTGCAGCATCAATTGCTGCTTCGGCACTGTTCGATTTCGGTGCCGTTGCAAGAAGAATTATCGCCTCAGCAATCGGAAGTCTCGCTTCTGGAAGTCCAAGCTGTAATGCAGAATCTACGCAAGCTTTTGTTATTACTGCCGCCATAGGATATGCAAGTCCGATATCCTCAGAAGCAATGCACAAAAGACGTCTGCAAAGTGAAATAATATCCCCTGCCGCTATCAGACGTGCCGCATAGTGAAGTGCTGCATTTTCATCAGAACCTCTTATTGATTTATGAAGTGCCGACAAAATATCATAATGCTGATCTCCGTCACGATCATATCGCATATTGCTTCTTTGAGCAATTATTTTCATGGATTCTGCTGTGACTTTTACTTTTCCGGAATCCGGTTCGCCGCATATTACTGCAAGTTCAGCAGAATTCATGGCTTTTCGTACATCTCCGCCGCAGTTATATGCTATAGTCCTGTAAATTTCCTCATCTGCTTCTATCACAGTTCCGTTTTCCTCGGAAATCATCTTAAATGCACGTCGTACAGCCGGAATTATCAGTTCCGCTGGAACTGGCTTAAATTCAAATACCGTACTACGGCTTATAACTGCGTTATATATCGAAAAATATGGATTTTCTGTTGTCGAAGCTATAAGCGTAATTTCGCCGTTTTCTATGTATTCAAGAAGACTCTGCTGCTGTTTTTTATTAAGATACTGTATCTCGTCAAGATAAAGCAGAATTCCGTTTTCTGTGCCGAATGTGCCTATCTCCCCTACCACCTGTTTGATATCGGCAGTTGATGCACTTGTTCCGTTGAGCTTGTGGAGGGTCATTCCACAGTTTTCGGCTATGATTCGTGCAACGGTAGTCTTGCCCACTCCGGACGGACCATAAAATATCATATTCGGTACTATGCCGCTTTCAATTATTCTGCGAAGCGGCTTTCCTTCCGCCAGAATATGTTCCTGTCCAACTACGTCATCGAGCGTCAACGGACGTATCTTATCGGCTAATGGTGCAGACATATTGTTCCTCCTTTTTATAATTCATCCTCATACGGATTCTGCATTGCTTTCCAGCACCGAAATGCGGAATAACTTATTCCAGCAAGCAGAATAAAATTGATAACAAACGAAACGGGCTTAATAAAAATCCCGTGTGCTGCATTTCCCAAAGCATGTAAAAACATTGCAGCCGGCATCATTACTATTGATTTATTAGAATATACGCCGTAGAATACAAGAATCGTCAAGCCGATTACAAATATTGCTCCTTCAACAGCATACCACACATTCACTATGAAAATTTCAGGAGCAGCTTTGCCTGTTCCGATAAGATTCAGACAAGCCATTCCACCGCCAATACTTTCGAAAGCACTATGTCCGATACCGTAAGTCACTGCGTCCTTTCGGTTATCGTAGGATTTGAGGAGATATCTGAATGAAAGAAACTTCACGCCTTCTTCAAATATTCCGTATATAATCCCCTGTTGAATATAGAAAGCTAAAAAATCGCTGTGGTCAAATCCTAAACGTAAAGCTCCGGCAATAATAAAAACCGGAAAACATATAAACAAGGCAGCCGGTGCTGGAAGAAGCCGTGCGTCAGTCTTTTTATGCCACAGGATCAGCAGAATCAGTGGAGTTATAATTCTTATCATTCCAGCAAGAAAACTCATAAAATCAGTCATGAAAATATTTTCCTTTGTTTCAAGTCTTAAAACGAATAAAAAATCAGTGAAATATAGGTGAATATCGGAAGCAATACTATATAAATTATCAGAGATATTACTACTGCACTTTTCTTTTTGTTGAGAGCTTTAATATTTTTAATCCAAGCTTTTACAAAAAATATGAGTGCTAACAGAATTACTATGGCAGCTAATCCGCTTATGATAACCGTTTCTAAATCGGTATCATGCCTTTTTCCGCCCGGCTCGTCAATGCCGTGATACGTTAAATAATCACTTAAAGCACATAGAAAGCCATATCCGGACAGCAAAAAATTTGCTGACAGCAGACTGCTCAAAACAGCACTGAAACAAGCATACGTTTTATTGATTGCTGCTTGAATATGTTTTGCTTCATCTGGCACTGACATATTTATTCCTCCTTGCATCTATTTTAGACAAATGGTTTGAGCATATTTTTTGTTGATAATATAAAATAAAATTTATAATTTTTCTGACTTACAATTTCCGTTTTTAATTTCATCAATTCTATATAGTGACCCTTGATTATTATAATAATTTATTCGGATTATATGCTCCGATCCTGAATAGAAATACTGCTCAACTCGGTCGATTTTATGTTCTATAATATAATCACAATCATCTATTTCCGGTAAATCTATATCATAGTATTCATTCATATTAAATTCGTCACAACTTAACTGAATATTACCAGAAAATGACTTAACAATAACCATATCTTTCATATATTTCAACCTTTATAAATTCCGATTTATAACATCAAATCAAAAAAGGACGGACAGCTTGTCCGTCCCTTTCGGTAAATCTTACTTATAAAGCGGGAACTTCTCGCAGATAGCATTTACGCCAGCACGGATTTCGTCAGCATTGTTCTCGAAATCTGTTGCACAGAGGTAGATGTATTCAGCGATCTTTTCCATTTCCTCAACGCCGAGACCTCTTGTTGTAACAGCAGGAGTACCAATTCTGATACCGCTTGTTACGAAAGGCTTTTCAGGATCGTTGTGGATAGCGTTCTTGTTTACTGTGATGTAAACTTCGTCAAGACGATGCTCAAGCTCCTTACCTGTGATGTTGAAAGGACGGAGATCAACGAGCATAAGATGATTATCTGTACCGCCGGAAACGAGGTTGAAGCCTCTCTTGAGAAGTCCGTCAGCAAGAGCCTTAGCGTTCTCAACGACACGCTTCTGATAGTCCTTGAACTCAGGCTTGAGAGCTTCGCCGAAGCATACAGCCTTAGCAGCAATTGTGTGCATAAGAGGGCCGCCCTGTGTTCCAGGGAAAATTGCAGAATTAATCTTCTTTGCAAGATACTCGTTATTTGTGAGGATAAGACCGCCTCTGGGTCCTCTGAGTGTCTTGTGAGTTGTTGTTGTAACGATATCAGCATAAGGAACAGGTGATTCGTGACAGCCAGCAGCAACAAGACCAGCAATATGTGCCATATCAACCATTAACAGTGCGCCTACAGATCTTGCAATCTCGGAAAGCTTCTTGAAGTCGATTGCTCTCGGATATGCAGATGCACCAGCTACGATAAGACGAGGCTTGTGCTTTGCAGCAAGCTTGTATACTGTATCGTAATTAATGCACTCAGTTTCATCATCGAGACCGTAGGAAACGAAGTTGAAGTATTTACCTGAGAGATTAACAGGTGAACCATGTGTAAGGTGTCCGCCGTCAGCAAGGCTCATTCCGAGAACTGTATCACCGGGCTGAAGTACTGCAAAGTAAACAGCAGTATTAGCCTGAGCACCTGAATGAGGCTGTACGTTTGCATACTTAGCTCCGAAAAGGTCACATGCACGCTGAATAGCGATATCCTCAGCGATGTCAACGCATTCGCATCCACCGTAATAACGCTTGCCGGAATATCCCTCAGCATATTTATTAGTAAGAACAGAGCCCATTGCTGCCATAACAGCAGGTGAAACGATATTTTCGCTTGCGATAAGCTCAAGATTTCTCTGCTGACGAGCAAGTTCCTTTTCCATTGCCTCGCCTACAGCGGGATCATATCCCTTAACGAAACCGATTGAATCCATAAGATCACTGTACATTGTTGATCGTACTCCTTTTACATTTTTTTCTGTATAGATTACTCAATACAGATGCAATATTTATATTATACTATATTTTTACAGTAATTTCAATAGAAAAACTGAAAAAACTTTTTTATTTGTTATTTTCTGCTGTTTCATCAAAGAATTTATCAAGATTATACTCCGGATCAGACGATTTCAGCGTATAATATCTCAGAAGCAAGGTTGCATCTGAGCCATTGATTATGCCGTTGAAATCCATATCACCGTATTTTTTTACAGATTCGTTAATCTTATGTGAAGGATCTGATGAAAGCTTGGTATATTCAGAAAGTACTACAGTAGCATCTGAACCTGTGATGACTTTATCATTGTCAACATCGGCAATTCCACCGATATATGATATCTCATAGCTGCCTATAGCCTGCTCCGAATGAATCGGATATATATTTACTTTTGTTGTGTTTCCGGATTTAAATGCGTCCTGAGCAGTATCATAATCCATAGAACAGGTGCTTGAAATATCAATAATTTCTTTTTCGGTGATATAATTGCCGTATGTATCAATTCCGGTCTGAGTTTCAAATGTGATATTTACTGCAAGACCAGCTCTGGAAATCTGACTTTCCAGAGAGTAGTATTTCTTCTTGTCGGGAACTTTTTCCAGTGAAATAGTACCGGTAACGGAAAGAGGCTTAATATCTACATCGGCATAGACATATTCCGGAATACCCCACCATGATGAGAAACGCTTCTGAGTGCGGGTATCTACCTGTTTGCTTAGAGCAGAAGTATCAAGATTATTTATAACATCTTCAGTAAAATGATATCCTGCCGGAACAGCCATTGTAGTAAATGTGTTGCCGTCGAAATCAAGGAATCTGACTGTATAAGTGCTGATTCTTGTATCAGCTTCGGCAAAAGCAGTGAACGGAACAGAAGTCATTCCGAGTGACGCTGCAATTAAGATTGAAATTACAGTTTTTTTCATATTATTACCCCTTTTCCTTTGATGAAGCTGTATCGGAATTATTCTTTTTCCTTTTCAGCTTAAAAGTTATAAGTGCTGTACACAATGATGTTCCGAGAAATAGAACTATAAAACCTATTACAGCCAAAATTTTCAAAACCCCGTCAGAACCGGATGAACACCCGCAGAGAAATACTGACAATGATATCATAACTGTACTGAGCAATAAATATTTACTGTTCATATAAACCTCGATTCTCAGAAATCATATTCCGGCAATGTCTTTTATTACTTCACCGGCGATTATAAGTCCGGCAACGGACGGAACAAATGCGTTTGATCCAGGAACTGAACGACGTCCTGGAGGAAGTTCCTCATTTAATGATACATCCGCTTTTGGAGTAATCGACTGTTCTGTCGAATAAACGACTTTAAGCTTTTTTACTCCCCTTTTTTTAAGCTGCTGACGCATTGCACGAGCAAGAGGACAAACGGATGTGCTGTAGATATCCGCTACTTTAAATGAAGTAGGATCAGTTTTATTGCCGGCTCCCATGGAGCTTATAACCGGAACGCCGGCTGCCTGAGCCTTCATGATTATCTCTATTTTTCCTGTAACCGTGTCAATAGCGTCGATGACGTAATCATATATGGAAAAATCAAACTGAGATGATGTATCCGGCATAAAAAAAGTACGATATACATTCACCTTACAATCAGGATTTATATCGGCTATCCTTGCTTTGGCAGCGTCTGTCTTGTACATTCCGACTGTACTCTCAAGAGCGATGATCTGCCTGTTAATATTGGATACAGATACAGTATCATTATCTATCAGATCAAGTTCACCTATTCCTGAACGGGCGAGAGCCTCAACAGCATAGCCACCGACTCCGCCGATTCCGAAAACAGCAACTCTTGCTTCAGAAAGATGCTTCATAGCATCTTTCCCGAAAATAAGTTCTGTTCTTGAAAAACGATCGGTCATTAATTATCATTCCTTTTTGAAGCAGTTTACTTAACTTGAAAGTTTTTCATAGGTATTCTTTTTATTACAGCTTCGTAAAGCATAACAGAGCTCGCAGCTCCCATTATTCCCTGAAATACGCTTGATGTCATGCCGGCAACAGCAGTTGCAAGAGAGTTGTAAAGAATAATATCAAATACGAAATATCCAGCGAGCATTATAAGCTCTGAAACAACAGCTGCAGCAATCCTTGACGGGAATGAGCTGAATTTTTTTGCAAGTGAATTATATACAGCAAAGCAGAGAACTGCCATAAGAAATTTTATAATAAGCGTCGCAGGAGCATATATTACATAACCGGAAATAATATCTGCCGCCGCTGAACCAAAACCCGCCGCCGCTGCACCGTAAGCAGGTCCGAGAAGCCATGCTGAAACGTTAACCATACAGTCGCCAAGATTCACATACCCTTTTGTTGGAGTAGGAATCTGAATAAGCATCGTAAGGACACAGGTCAGTGCCGCAAGAACTGATGCCATTGTAAGTTTTCTGAGTTTTTTTCTGTTCATAATAATCTCTCCTTGTGATATTAAATTATGTCTTTATTATACTCTCGTTTTTTTCTGATGTCAATACTTTTTACAGATTTGCTATCTGCATTTTGTTAAATGAAAAATATATTTATCAGCTATTGATTAAATTAGAGTTTTTTGGTATAATTAAAAAGCTGGGGCATAGCCAAGCGGTAAGGCAACAGACTTTGACTCTGTCATCTCGTGGGTTCAAATCCCGCTGCCCCAACCAAAAAGCACCTTGATTTCTGATGAATCAAGGTGCTTTTGAGTTATTTATCAAGACGTTCAGAGGCTTCTGCAAGAAGCTCGATAATCGGTAGATGCTGAGGACATACGCTTTCACACTGACCGCAGCCAATACAGTCCTTTGCTTTTCCGCTTCTTTCGATAAGAGCACGATAGAAAAGAGAGGCTCGCCATTCATCACCGTAAAGACGAACAGTATTCAAGGTTTTGAATACATCAGGAATTTCTATTCCTGAAGGACATCCGTCACAGCAGTAGCGACAAGCTGTACATCCGACAAGCGGAGCATTGAACATTATATCATTTACCTCGCCTATCAGTTTCATTTCCTTGTCTGAAAGCGGTTCGAACGATGTAAATGTATTGATATTGTCATCCATCTGTTCGTCATTTGACATACCGGAAAGAATCGTGATTATTCCCGGAAGTGAACCAACAAATCTGAGTGCCCATGATGCGATTGAAGCATCTGGTCTTGCAGATTTAAGTATCTGCTCGGCTTCCGGAAGGAGTGATGCAAGATTTCCGCCCTTTATAGGTTCCATGATTATCATTGGAATATTTCTTCTGCGAAGTATTCCATACAACGCTCCAGAATAAACGAGAGGATTCTTCCAGTCAGCGTAATTCAGCTGAATCTGTACAAATTCTACCTCCGGATGCTTATCAAGAACCTTTTCAAGAAGCGCAGGTGTTCCGTGGAATGAAAATCCGAAATGTTTTATCTTTCCTTCACGTTTTTTCTGCATTCCCCAGTTGAAGCAATCGAATTCCTCATATTTATTGTAATTGTTGCCATCCTCCAATGAATGAAGCAGATAGAAATCAAAATAATCTGCACCTGTTCTTTCAAGCTGTTCATTGAAAATGCGGTCACGGTCTTCTTTGCAATTCATGCACCATGCCGGAAGCTTTGTTGCAAG
>JAFXEJ010000037.1 GCA_017513795.1 Ruminococcus sp. | reverse complement strand
CGCTTAGAATCCTTTATGGGACAAAAATCCCCGACAGAAATTTTTTCACTGTCATCATCGTCTTTATCTCGTTCATCATCGCTGTCAGATTTTTTGCTGTCAGATTCTTCGGAACTGTCGCCTTTTCCTCTGAGAGTACAAGAAGAAGCCGAACAAGTAAGAGTAACCGCTGTAAGAAAAGCAAGTATTTTTCTGATTTTCATGATTTTTCCCTTTCATAATTTTTCTGTAGTTCAGCAACTGCTTGAACTATTTTCTCAGGAGAATCAACAATTATATTTGCTGATGAAAGTTCCTCCTCGCTGCCGTAACCGTAACCACAGCCAATCGAAAGAAGATCATTCTGCACAGCAGTCTCGATATCATGGAAACGGTCACCAATTACGATATATCTGCCCTTGTGATTCTCGGAAAATTTTCTGAATATCTCATATTTTGGTATAAATCCGAATTCCTCGCAGCAGTAGAAGGCGTCAAAGAATCTGTCAAGAGCAAAAATTCTGCGGTGACGTTCAAGATAGCTGATACGGCAATTACTCAGGAAAATAAGAGTATGCCCCTGATTTTTCAGCTCAAATAGCATTTCCTCTGCTCCCTCAAAAAGAGCACCCTCACCATTTTCCACACGCTCAGCCATGTCTTTTCCAAGCCTTCTTCTTGCCGCCTGACGAATCTCCGGAGCAAGATACGGCATAAAATTTTCCCACATATCATTTGAATTAAAGCCAAGCCAGTAGCTTATTTCCATGTCGGTATATTCTCTCGGCTCAGCAAATCCGTTTTCAGACAGCCATTCAACCGTACTCCGGAATGCCGGACCATACGTTTTCATCGAATTATGGATAGTTCCGTCGTAATCAAAAATAAGATTCATATTACTTGATATTACGGCAGAGGTTAATCATTTCGATTGCCCCCTCAGCACACTCAGAACCCTTGTTTCCAGCCTTAGAACCGGCTCTTTCGATAGCCTGCTCAATATTTTCAGTTGTGATTACTCCGAACATCACAGGGATTCCTGCTTCAAGAGAAACCTGTGCAACGCCCTTTGCAGCCTCATTGCACACAAGATCATAATGTGAGGTGCTTCCTCTGATGATAGCACCGAGACAGATTACAGCGTCGTAATTTCCTGTCTGAGCCATTTTCTTTGCAATAAGCGGAATTTCAAATGCTCCGGGAACCCACGCAACACTGATATTATCATCACTGATACCGTGACGGACAAGCGTATCTACTGCGCCGCCGAGAAGCTTGCTTGTGATGAATTCGTTGAATCGTGCAACTACGATTCCGATTTTTGCGTCGTTGTTAATAAGATTTCCTTCTAAAATTTTCATAATAAATACTCCTTTTATATTTTCTTTTCTTCATAATATTTTGAAAGCAAAGAGATTGCTTCATTTACATCTCCCGAAATATAGTAACTTTTCTTTTTTCCGTTGGATTTATTGCAGAGTTTAAGTGTACTTTTCTTTACACTCCAGGTATAAAACTCAGGAGAATGCATTGACGTAAAGCATTGTTCGGTAAGAATGATACCCTTTTCTGTAATCCATGTATATCTGAAAACACAGCTTATTACAATAATAATAATAATCCAGATAAGTGAAACTGACCCCCACATTATTCCTAAGAAAAGGTCAGTAAAGCTATTCCTGACAATACCATTGTAAACTCCAAAATAAATACTTACTACAAGAACCACCAACATAGCGACGATGCCTACGATTATGCCAAAATTAAAGGTTATAAGCTGAACCCCTACTTTTTCCTCGACTGAGTTCATAAGCATTCTTTTTTCATTTGTCGCTTTAGATAATATTATTATTAAAAAAAATGTAGCGCATAGCAGAGGAAAACCGCTGATGATATTCATAATAATTGCTTCATTCATAGCTATTAATAATCGAGAATATGTCCCATTTTGTCACGCTTTGTTTTCAGATAGAAAAGGTCATGAGCCGTAGCATCTACCTGAATTGCAACACGTTCCTTGATATCAATGCCGAATCCGTTAAGACCATAAATCTTCTCCGGATTATTCGTAAGCAGCCGGAGCGTTTTGCATCCAAGATCACGAAGAATCTGCGCACCGATATAGTATTCCCTCATGTCGCCGGGAAATCCCAGTGCAAGATTAGCTTCAAGCGTATCCATACCGCCGTCCTGAAGCTCGTAAGCACGGAGCTTGTTTATCAGTCCGATTCCTCTGCCTTCCTGACGCATATAAAGAAGAATTCCACGTCCTTCCTTTTCGATACTGCTCATTGCAGCCGCAAACTGCTGACCGCAGTCGCATTTGAGAGAACCGAAAGCATCGCCTGTAAGGCACTCAGAATGTACACGGCAGAGAATATCCTCACCGTTTCCGATATCCCCCTTGACAAGTGCAACGTGGTGCTCACCGTTAAGCTTATTGACGTAACCGATAGCACGGAATTCCCCGTATTTCGTGGGAAGCTTCGTATCAGCGACCTTTTCCACGAGTACCTCATGACACTTGCGGTATTCTTTCAGTGCCTGTATAGTTATGAATTTCATTCCCCACTCAGCGGATTTTTCCTGAAGCTCAGCCGCACGCATCATAGTACCGTCATCACGCATGATTTCGCAACAAAGTCCACATTCTTCAAGTCCGGCAAGACGCATGAGATCGACAGTAGCTTCTGTGTGTCCCTCACGTTCAAGAACACCGTTTTTCTTGGCAGTCAGCGGAAACATATGTCCTGGACGTCGAAAATCGTGCGGCTTTGCATCGGGAGAAACTGTCATTCTTGCGGTAAATCCACGTTCTTCGGCAGAAATTCCGGTTGTTGTCTCAACATGATCTATGGATACAGTGAAAGCCGTACAGTGATTGTCGGTATTGGTTTCAACCATCTGCGGAAGACTAAGACGCCGACTTAGTTCGATACTCATTGGCATGCAGATGAGTCCCTTTGCATGTGCCGCCATGAAATTGACGTTTTCAGTTGTAGCAAACTGCGCAGCACATATCATATCGCCTTCGTTTTCTCTGTCCTCATCATCAGTAACAAGAATTATCTCGCCGTTTCTGAGGGCTTCGAGTGCTTCTTCAATTGTATTGTACTGAAACATAAATTTCCTCCTTTAAAATCCGTTTTCTGCAAGAAAATCCATAGTAATGCGGCTTTTTTCTGTTTTATTTTCGCCGGATTTCATAAGTTTTTCTACATATTTTCCGATAATATCATTTTCAATATTTACGATATCGCCGGATTTTTTGAATCCAAGAACCGTCTGTGCAGCAGTATGCGGAATTACCGATATCTTAAAATCCGAATCCGAAACATCAGCGACAGTCAGACTTATACCGTCAATGGCAACAGAACCTTTTTCGACGATATAGCGTAATATTTCCGATGATGTTGTTATCGTGTACCATACTGCGATTCCGTCTTTTTTTATATCAGTGATAGTCCCTGTTCCGTCAATATGACCTGATACTATATGACCGCCGAAGCGTCCGTTTGCAGACATTGCACGTTCAAGATTCACATTGCTTCCCTGTCTGAGATCTCCGAGTGAGGAACGTTTAAGAGTTTCATTCATTACGTCAGCACGAAAGGAATCAACGGTGATATCTGTTACTGTAAGGCATACGCCATTTACTGCAATGCTGTCGCCTATATGAGCGTCTGAAAGCACAGTTTCCGCCTTAATTTCAACGAAAGATGAGACTGCTCCGTGCTGCACAGACTTTACAATGCCCATTTCTTCAACTATTCCCGTAAACATTTTTCACCCTGCTTTCTATAAGAATATCATCACCAATGTAAGTTATACTGCTTTTTTCGAGCATGAATGCGCCGTCAGGTTGGGGAATTCCAGTTCCGGAAACAGGGGATTTAGCATCCTTTCCGCCGAATATCTTAGGAGAAATATAGGTGAGAACACTGCTGACAATACCAGATTCAAGAGCAGACCAGTTCATTTCAGCGCCGCCTTCAAGGAGTATACTGTCTATCTTTTCTTTTCCGAGAGCAGTCATAAGCTCCCTGAGATTGACTTTCCCGTTTTCCGAAGATGTTTTTAATATACGACATCCTCGTTCTTCGTATTCACGAATGCACTTTTCATCTTCAGATATCGTTGCTATTATTGTCGGAATGCTCTCCGCAGTACAAACAATATTGCTTTCAAGAGGAGTTCTCAGTGTAGAATCACATATGATGCGTATCGGATCTCGTCCATTTTCCAGACGGCAGTTAAGCATAGGATCATCAGCAAGAACAGTTCCCACACCAACCATAATTGCAGAATGACGAAGCCGCTGTATCTGAACATCATGACGTGATTCCTCACCGGTAATCCATTTTGATTCCCCAGTATAGCAAGCGATTTTTCCGTCAATCGTCATAGCGTATTTCATAGTGACATAAGGCAGACCTGTCGTTATAAAATGGAAAAATATCCGGTTAAGCTCGTCGCATTCTTCCCTGAGTATACCCTCATAAACTTCAATTCCATGCTCACGGAGAATTTTTGCTCCCTTTCCGGCAACAAGCGGATTAGGATCAGACGAACCTATAAACACACGCTTTATACCATGTTCGATTATAGCTTCTGTACATGGTGGAGTTTTCCCATAGTGACAGCATGGTTCAAGCGTGACGTACATATCTGCGCCGTTGCAGTCAATATTACGGGAATCGCAGTCAGCAAAAGCGTTTCTTTCAGCATGAAGCTCGCCGTATTTTCTATGCCAGCCGGAACCGATAATTATTCCGTCCCTAACAATTACTGCTCCTACCATAGGGTTAGGGGAGACAAATCCCATTCCTTTTTCAGCAAGGGATAACGCTTTTTTCATAAAGTCGTTATGATTCATAAGACCTCCAAATAAAAAGCCTCCGTTTATATCCGGAGGCAGCAAATCCTGTATAATTACAGTAAATATCTGTCTTCTTTCATCCGGACTTTGAGCCTGTAAACAGGCGTAACCGTCGGCTCCGGAATCTCACCGGATCAACCTCATTGAGGCTCGCAGGCTATGGACAAAGTCCTTACTGCCGGTAGGGAATTTCACCCTGCCCTGAAGATATACATTATTATATCACGCTGATATTTTTTTGTCAAGCACAGAATTGCATTTATTGACAAAAATAGATAAATGATGTATAATAAAATAAGATTTATACTAAGTGAAAGAGTTGATATAATGGATACATCTGTTATTATAGTATGCGCCGGAAATTCCACAAGAATGGGCGGCGTAAATAAAATTCTTCTGCCTCTTGGAGATCGTCTTGTAATTGGTGTTACCATGCAGGCATTTCAGGAATGTACAAGTGTCAGAGAAATCATAATAGTTGCAAGAGAGGATGACATTCCTCATATAAAGGAAGAAGCTCAGACGGCTGGAATCACAAAGCTGACAGCCTGCACCGTCGGCGGAAGCACACGTCAGGAGAGCGTTATCAATGGTGTGCGCTGTATTTCTGCTGATACAGAGCTTATCGCAGTTCATGACGGAGCACGTCCTCTTGTAAATCCCGAACATATCGAAAAAGTTATCAAAGATGCCGGAATTTTCGGTGGCGCTGCACTCGGAGTACCTGTAAAAGATACAATAAAGACTGTTGACGACGGACTTGTGGTTGATACTCCGCCAAGAAAAAAGCTCTATATCACGCAGACTCCGCAAGTATTCAAGCGCAGGCTCTACTTCGAGGGAATTGATTTTGCTCTTGAACACAATCTTGATTTTACTGACGACTGTCAGCTTGTCGAAGCTATCGGCGGAAAAATCGCAATGACTACCGGAGATTATACAAATATTAAAATTACTACTCCTGAAGATATACG
Organism: Ruminococcus sp.; assembly: GCA_017513795.1. Classification (GTDB taxonomy): domain Bacteria; phylum Bacillota; class Clostridia; order Oscillospirales; family Ruminococcaceae; genus Ruminococcus. Next base: position 44,895 of record JAFXEJ010000037.1, on the reverse strand, counting down.
TCTTGCAGAAGTATTTCTTGCAATGAGAAAGGAGAAATAATATGTTCAGAATAGGTCATGGTTATGATGTTCATCGTCTTGTTGAAGGAAGAAAACTTATTCTTGGCGGCGTGGAAATACCGCACACAGTCGGTCTTCTCGGTCATTCAGATGCCGATGTGCTGCTTCATGCAATAATGGATGCAATGCTTGGAGCACTCGCTCTCGGAGATATCGGACATCTTTTCCCTGATAACGACGATAGCTTCAAGGATGCAGACAGTGCAAAGCTTTTTGAAAAGGTATGCGAGGTATGCCGTGAAAAAGGCTATGTCATCGGAAATATTGATTCTACAATTATTGCACAGGCTCCGAAGCTTGCTCCGTATATCATTCAGATGCGTGAAAGAATCGCAGTTGTCTGCGGATGCGATATCTCTCAGATAAGCGTTAAGGCTACAACAGAGGAAAAGCTCGGATTCACCGGCGAAAAACTTGGAATTTCCGCACATTCCGTTGTACTTATGAAAAAAATCTGAATAAAAATTAAATTTTCCTATTGACATTTAAAAAAAACGATGCTATAATATATTATAGAAACCGTTGAAGCGGGGATAAAGCTGAATATGCTTGCACAGAGAGTCCGGGGTGCTGTGATCCGGGCGAAAAACAGTTCAGCAAATGGGCCGCCGAGGGTGCAGTGAAATGTTTCGGATTCAGTTATGTATCTGATTCAGAGTATTCTGCAACGTCTGATATGCGTTAAATATCGGGGATATGCTTGTATCCTGCTAAGTGTACAGCGTTTGCTGTAAATCAAGGTGGTACCGCGGATAATGATTATTCGTCCTTGACAGATATTTCTGTCAGGGACTTTTTTGTTTTCTGATTTTAATATCTGAATATTATTTATATATTATTTTGAAAGGAACGATTTTGTATGGAATCAAAAGGAAGATTCGGCGTTCACGGAGGTCAGTATCTCCCTGAAATCCTCATGAATGCTATCAACGAACTCGAAGAAGCCTATAATCATTACAAGAATGATCCGGAATTTAATCGTGAACTCACAAAGCTTCTCAACGAATATGCCGGCAGACCTTCTATGCTCTACTACGCAGAGAAAATGACAAAGGATCTCGGCGGTGCAAAGATTTATCTCAAGCGTGAGGATCTCAATCACACCGGTTCACACAAGGTAAACAACGTTCTTGGTCAGGCACTCCTTGCAAAGAAAATGGGTAAAAAGCGTCTTATCGCTGAAACAGGCGCTGGTCAGCACGGTGTTGCTTCTGCTACAGCAGCTGCACTTCTCGACATGGAATGCGTTGTATATATGGGCAAGGAAGACACTATCCGTCAGGCACTTAATGTATACAGAATGAAACTTCTTGGTGCTGAAGTTATTCCCGTAACATCCGGAACAGCAACCCTCAAGGATGCAGTTTCTGAGGCTATGAGAGAATGGACAACTAGAATTGAAGATACACACTATTGTCTTGGTTCCGCAGTCGGACCTCATCCGTTCCCCACAATTGTCCGTGATTTTCAGGCTCTTATTTCCCGTGAAGCAAGAGCACAGATACTCGAAAAGGAAGGACGTCTTCCTGATGCGGTAATCGCCTGTGTAGGCGGCGGTTCAAACGCTATCGGAAGCTTCTACCACTTCATTCCAGATGAAAGCGTACAGCTTATTGGATGTGAAGCAGCCGGCAGGGGAATAGACACATTTGAAACTGCTGCAACCTTCAATACAGGAAGCGTCGGAATTTTCCACGGCATGAAGTCATATTTCTGTCAGGATGAATACGGTCAGATTGCTCCTGTATATTCAATTTCAGCCGGACTTGACTATCCCGGTGTAGGACCTGAGCATTCATATCTCCACGATCTCGGACGTGCGCAGTATGTTCCGGTTACTGACGATGAAGCTGTAGACGCTTTTGAATATCTTTCAAGAACAGAGGGAATCATTCCTGCAATTGAATCATCACACGCTGTTGCTCATGCAATCAAGCTTGCTCCTACTATGGGCAAAGACAAAATAATTATTATTACAATTTCCGGCAGAGGCGACAAGGACTGTGCTGCAATTGCAAGATACAGAGGGGAGGATCTTTATGAGTAAAATCAGATCTGCATTTACAGACAAAAGAGCATTTATTCCGTTTATAACCTGCGGAGATCCCGATCTGAATACAACTGCTGAAGTTGCTCGTGCAGCAGCTGCAAACGGCGCAGATATAATCATTTTCGGAATCCCTTTCTCTGATCCGACAGCAGAAGGTCCTGTAGTTCAGGACGCAAGTCTCAGAGCTCTTGCCGGAGGAGTTACTACTGACAAGATATTCGATTTTGTCAAGGAACTCCGTAACAATGTTAAAATCCCATTTGTTTTCATGACATATGCTAACGTGGTATTTTCTTATGGAATCGAGCGTTTTATGACAGAATGTCAGAAAGCAGAAATTGACGGGATTATAATCCATGATGTTCCTTTTGAGGAGAAACGTGAATTTTCCGACACAGCAAAAGAATGCGGCATTGATATTATTTCAATCATTGCACCGGCACCGGCTGCAAGAATTGCAATGATCGCCAAAGAAGCAGAAGGCTTCATCTACCTCATATCCGGTAATTCCAATGACAGCAACATCGGAATCGTATCTGATCCAGCAGAAATGATAAGCGTTATTCGTGAGAACACTGATGTTCCATGCGTAATGAATACTGATTCAGACAAGACAGACGATATTCCTTCTGTTTCAGACGGAGTAATCGCCGGAACTGCTGTTATAAGCCTTATTGAAGCTCACGGAAAAGATGCTGTGTCCTATGTAGGCGAATATGTGAAATCAGCAAAAATATCACTTTAAAAACTTCACTTAAAAAACAAAACCTGTCCGGAAAGGACAGGTTTTTTATTATACTCAGGATGGAAAATTTTCCAGATAAAGCTGACATGCTTTCTCAAAAGTCAAGTCAGATGCGTTTTCATATTCATCACCGATATCAATACTTCCTGAAGGGGTAATACATATATTTTTATGATCATCCTTAGAACAGATGATTATATCAGTCATAGTGCTTCCAGAAAATGCAATAAAGAAATCGTATTTTTCTGCACCATCAACATCTGAATAAATATCTTCACAAAATTCCAGAGCAGCTTCTTTATCAAAATTATAACAGAAATCAGGAACAGTGGATATCGCACAAGTCTTAGTCCAATCTTTTTCAGCAAGCCCGAATTTATTTTCAGAAATATATTCGTTTACTAAATCTAAGGAAGAAGTCCATACATCATGCCCCATATCAGCAATTGAGGTTATTTTTTTCTCCCATTCTTCCTTTGGGTCATCCTCTATCCTGATTACCCGCCAGCCCTCGCCGTCTATCAGATAAACAAAAGCTGTATGGTATATATCTACATCATGAGTTGTGGTGAGGTGGACTTTCACATTACGGATATCTGAAATGTAATTGGGGCAGTTTGTTTGCCGAGGTGTTATCCAGACCTGATCATACAATTCGCTTATTTCCTCTTCCAGTTTTTCAGCCGGAGGAAACTGCTCATATTTTTCGCTGATTTTTAAGTAGCAATATAATTCTGCATTGATTTCATTGCAATACTCCTGTTTTTCAGCATCATCCATTTGTATTTCAGAGACTACTTCATCAAAATAGAGCTTCTTGTTGATATCCCACCAATCATAAAAACATTCCTCAACAATCTCATCTTCTGACTTCATGTATTTGATCAGACTGCAGGCACTTTCCGGCAACATAACGGACAAAGCAGCGTCATAATCCTTAGCAGCAACATATTCATAATATGCCGCAAGAGCTTCTTCATAGGTATCATAAACAGCTTTATCAGAAGAATCTGCCAGTTCGCTCATCGATTCAGAAACATTTTCTTTTGATGAAACATCAGAACTCTTATTCGCTCCGCAAGCTGTGACCGTACAAGTCATGACAAGCGTCATGGCAATAGCAGAGAGATATTTTTTCATATTGATGCTCACTTTCATTTCATCTCAGAAAGAATTTTTTCAGCACTTACAAGCTTTACACAAATCACAAAAAGCTCTGCTGCCTTTGCAAGATCTTCAAGCGAAGGATATGTAGGAGCAAGTCTGATATTTCTGTCATCAGGATCAATACCGTAGGGGAATGTAGCTCCTGCACCGGTAAGTGTAACACCAGCTTCAGCACACAGCTGAACTATACGCTTTGCACAGCCGTTCAGTGCGTTGAAGGATACGAAATATCCTCCCTCCGGATTAGTCCATGAACCGATTCCAAGCGGAGCAATTTCCTTTTCAAGGGTATCGCATACCAGCTTGAATTTAGGAGCAACAATATCCTTGTGCTTCTTCATGTGCTCGCACATATTTTCATAAGTGCCGAAGAACTTCACATGACGAAGCTGATTCATTTTATCATAGCCGATTATACTTAACCCGAGATATTTTTTAAGTTCCTCAACATTCTTCTTGCTTGCGCCCATTACAGCAACACCAGCACCAGGGAATGTAACTTTTGAAGTTGATCCAAAAATATACACCATATCTTCATTTCCGGATTTTTTAGCTTCATCAAGGATATTAAGTATATAAGAAGGGTTATCTGTCAGGTGATGAATGCAGTATGCGTTATCCCAGAAAATTCTGAAATCCTTTGCAGCGGGATGAAGATTTGCAAAACGTTTTACAGTTTCATCGCTGTAGGAAATACCATCAGGATTTGAATACTGAGGAACGCACCATATTCCCTTTATTGTCTCGTCTTCAGAAACGAGCTTTTCGATCATATCCATATCAGGACCTGTAGGAGTCATGGGGATATTTATCATTTCTATGCCAAAGAATTCAGTTACCTTGAAGTGTCTGTCATAACCAGGAACAGGACAAAGGAATTTAACCTTATCATACATTGACCAGGGCTTTGAACCAAGAATTCCCTTGTTGTAAGCGGTCTGTACAGACCAGTACATAGCATTGAGACTGGAATTACCGAAAATAATAACCTCTTCAGTATCAACACCGATCATATCAGAGAAAAGACGCTTTGCTTCAGGAATACCATCAAGCAAGCCGTAATTTCTTACATCAATGCCGTTTTCGCTGACAAAATCACCGTCATCAAAAACGTTAAGCATATCAACACTAAGCTCAAGCTGTTCTTTACACGGGTTTCCTCTCGCCATATTCAGACAAAGTCCCTGTGCCTTGAAATCATCATAAAGTGCCTGTGTTTCGTTCTTAAAGCAGACAAGCTGCTCCTTGTTCATCTGAGATAAATACATTTTCGGAACAACACCTTTCAAACTGAATTAACAAATCTTTGGTTTATACCAGTTTAAATTATATCATAAATAGTGCTTTATTTCAACTGACAACATAACAAATATTACAAAATCAAATCGCTTTTTTTTGACATTTTCAGCATCAGAATTTTTCGTTTCAACGCGTTTTATAAACTTTTTGTTAATTTTATACCATTTTCGTTGACATTTCAGAATTTCTTATATATAATATAGTTATATTTCAAATTACATAATGGAGGTAATTATATGAAAAAAATCATTTCAGCGGCTGTTTCAGCAGTTCTTATAGGAACAGCGGTAGTTTCACCAGTCTGCTGCGCTGAGGAGAATTCATATTACTCAAACGCAACCACCTCCAGCAGTGGACTTGGTACAGTTTATTTCGACAACACAGATTTTTATGCTAATTATTCTGACGGTGCTTATAATTATGGAACCTTTCTTGATGAGAATAACGTTGAAGTCTACATGGCAATGATGCAGCTTATTAATCCTTCTGTTGATACAGTAAACGTCACCCTCCCGAATCCGATATCATTCACAGTTTCTACTCCATATTCTGACGAGATGACAGAAGAAGATGTTCTTGCTTACAAAAACGCTCTGTTCGGAGCATGCCGTTCTGGTATTGACAGTGCACTGTTTGATATACCTGAGCTTTTCTGGATAGACCTTAATCAGATGGGCGTAAATACCCAGAATTACGATGTAAAATACAACTTCCTCCAAAAAAATTACACTATTGAAATGTCTGAAATTTCCTTTATTCCTGCATTTTATGACAGTTATGGTTCACTCGAAACTGTACTTGAATACAAGGAAAAACTTACCGAAGCAGTTGAGAATTTCCCTGTAATCGGCGAAACAAGATACGAACAGCTGAAAAGTATTCATGATTACATCTGTAATTATACTTTCTACGATGCCGAATCTCCTTTTATCAGTTCTGCAATAGGCGCTATCGTTGAACCTGGTTCTGTATGCGAAGCGTACTCAGAAGGCTTCAAAATTGTGTGTGACAGCCTTAAAATCCCTTGTGTGCTTATAGTAGGTAATTTCAATGATGAAAATGATGAAGCTCATATGTGGAATTATGTTCAGATGGAAGATGGATTATGGTACGCCGTTGATGTTACATGGGATGATCTCGACGGTGACGGCGGCGAATTAAAACATCAATACTTTCTGAAGGGTGCAGAGTCATTCTCAGCTTATCATACGCCTGAGGAAACTATAGGATATACAACATTCAACTATCCTGAACTTGCTGAAAAAGACTATAAACCAGTAACAACAACTACTTCGACCACCACGACAACGACAACTACCACCACAACTACAGAAACCACCACAGAACCTACAACAACAACTACTACTACTACTTCGACCACTACAACTACAAAGCCTACAACAACAACTACTACTTCAACCACCACAACCACTAAACCTACAACAACAACAACTACTTCAACCACCACAACCACAAAGCCTACAACAACGACTACTACTTCGACCACTACAACAACAAAGCCTACAACAACAACTACTACTTCGACTACTACAACCACAAAGCCTACAACAACAACTACTACTTCGACTACTACAACCACAAAGCCTACAACAACGACTACTACTTCAACCACCACAACTACAAAGCCTACAACAACAACTACCACTTCAACCACTACAACTACAAAGCCTACAACAACAACTACTACTTCGACTACTACAACCACAAAGCCTACAACAACAACTACCACTTCAACCACTACAACTACAAAGCCTACAACAACAACTACTACTACCACTACAACTACACCAGAATATCAGCAAGGTGATGTAAACCATGATGGAAATGTAAATGTCGCAGATCTCGTATACTGCACACGAACTGTTCTTATGATACACAAGCCTGTATATTCATGCGATGTGGATAATGATGGTACTACAGATGCATTCGATGTTGCCTTCCTCAGAATGATTCTTGTAAAATTGATCTTCTAAACCAAAAGCGCTGTACGATTATGTGCAGCGCTTTAAATTATTTTCCGGCACCTATTGACAAAATTCCACAGGTGATATATAATATAAATACAACCTTATCAAGAGCGGCGGAGGAAACAGGTCCTGTGAAGCCCGGCAACCTGACTGTTATCAGACAAGGTGCTAAATCCTGCGGTTTATCCGGAAGATGAGGCGTTTTTACAAAGTAAGCACGCTCCGGTAAGGGGCATTTTTTATTTTCAGGAGGTTTTTTAATGAGCAAATGTTATTTCACTTCGGAGTCAGTTACCGAAGGACATCCCGATAAAATCTGCGATCAGATTTCCGATGCTGTTCTTGACGCTATCCTTGAACAGGATAAGTTTGGTCGTGTAGCATGCGAAACAGCAGTTACAACAGGTATGATCCTCTGTATGGGAGAAATTACTACAACCGCAAATATTGATATTCCAAAAATTGCTCGTCAGGTCGTTACAGAAATCGGTTATGACAGAGCAAAGTACGGATTCGACGCTCACACCTGTGCTGTTCTCACATCTATTGATGAACAGTCACCCGATATCGCAATGGGCGTTAACGAAGCATTTGAATACAGAGAAGAAAATAACGAAAGCGATGGTCTTTCAAACGGCGCCGGCGATCAGGGTATCATGTTCGGTTATGCATGCAACGAAACCGCAGAGCTGATGCCGCTTCCTATTTCTCTCGCACACAAGCTCTCTCTTAAACTTACTGAAGTAAGAAAAGACGGCACTCTCCGCTATCTTCGTCCCGATGGTAAGACTCAGGTTACTGTTGAATATATCGACGGAAAGCCAGTAAGAATTGATGCTGTTGTTGTTTCATCACAGCATTCAGCAGATATCAGCCTCAACCAGCTCCGTAATGATATCGAGGAATTTGTTATCCGTCCTGTTATTCCGGCAGAGCTTCTTGATGAGAATACAAAGATTTTCATCAATCCTACAGGCAGATTTGTTGTAGGCGGTCCTCAGGGCGACAGCGGACTTACAGGAAGAAAAATCATTGTTGATACATACGGCGGATATTCACGTCACGGTGGCGGAGCATTCAGCGGTAAGGATCCGACAAAGGTTGACAGAAGCGCAGCTTACGCAGCACGTTATATTGCAAAAAATGTTGTTGCAGCCGGTCTTGCTGACAAGTGTGAAGTTCAGCTTTCTTATGCAATCGGCGTAGCAGAGCCTATCTCAGTTCTTGTTGATACATTTGGTACCGGAAAAGTCGACGAGGACAAGCTCTCAGAAGCTGTTTCAAAGGTATTCGATCTCAGACCTTCTGCAATAATCGAGATGCTCGATCTCAGAAAACCTCAGTATAGAAAACTGGCTTCTTACGGACATATGGGCAGAGAAGATCTCGGTGTTGCATGGGAAAAGACAGACAGAGCAGAGGCACTTAAAGCGGCTCTTTCATAAGGAGAACGTATAGATATGAAAAATTATGCAGAAATCCACATGACAAACGCAGCCCTTATAGATATATTCAGCCATTATGCTGATAATTCTGCACTGGCAGAAATAGTTTCAGAGGACGGCTCTATCAACTTGAAATTCAAGCTTAATTCATCTGTTGAACCGCCGACTTGCTGCGAACATGTTCTTAGTCTGCTTTTTGCACTGTTTGAAAGCAATCCGGAATCTTCTATCGGAAAAATTTACATAGCTAATCAGAATGCAATTCTTCGTGAAACTGTATACAGACTCGCACAGGTTATGGACAGCTTCAGTGATGTAAAAATATCAATGCATTCAACAAAGCCTAACGAAAAAAATCCCGATGCCGAAATCACTCAGCATACGGAATTTACAATTACAAAAACAACAACTAAATCCAGTAAATAAAAAGAGGGGACACCGTCCCCTCATAAAACCTGTCCGATACAATCGGACAGGTCTTTTTATTCTAAATTCTGGCACAGAGTTACTACAAGGACATCGTCAACTGACGGATTTTTAACAAAGAAATCCGTAGTTTCAACTCGTCTGTAAACGCCGTCATCTCCGAGCTGTCGAGTAACAATTCTAACGTATTTTTCACCTCTTTCATAAGCAGCCAAAAGATTTTCGATTGTAAATGTACTGCTGAAAAGCTTGCGGTCATCCGGATGCATAGTAGAAGTACCGTGTTCAATAAGTTCATCAAAAATTCCGGTAGAAGGGCAGGAGGTAGTAGTGAAATTATCATACGCCATCATGTAGTAACTGTTTCTTGTAAGATTAGCCATAATAACAAGCGGAAATTTTGTAAAAACAGCCTGCAAAAGAAGCTTGGAAGCACTAGCCGGAGCTTGAGTTACAAGTATATCCTCATCGTAATCACTGATGATTCGCTGAGAACATGCAATAGAAAACTCATCAGGAGGCATAGGCTTAGCAAAGAGATATCCCTGAATGATATTGCAGTTGCAAGTACGAAGGAATCCGAGCTGTTCTCGGGTTTCCACACCTTCAGCTATAGTAGTGAGATTAAGCCTCTGTGCGAATGAAAAAATACCTTCAAGAACGATACGTTCCTTTTCATTTTCGCAGTTTCCGCTGAGAAGTGAACGATCAATTTTAAGAACGTTAGCAGCAATATCCTTGACAAGGCTCAACGAAGAAAAGCCGCTTCCGAAATCATCAATAGCGACATTGAATCCGTCACTTCGAATTTGTGCAACGTACTGAATAATTTCCTTTGAATCGCTCATCATATCAGATTCAGTAAGTTCAAGCTCTATAAGATTTCGTGGCAGTCCATATCTGTCAACAACCTGACAAAGCCTCTGACGAAAGCAATTTTCACGGATATGCTTTCTTGAAAAATTCACAGCAATCGGCACACAGTGAAGCCCTTCCTGTCTGCGTTTATTGAGAAATTTGCAGACTTCATCAAGCATATGCCAGTCAATTTTCAGAATAAGATCAGTTCCTTCCGCACAAGGAATAAAATAATCGGGAGTAATGACCTTTCCTTCGGGTGTGATCCATCTTGCGAGAGCTTCAGCGCTGACAAGATGTCCTGTAATCGAGTCATACTGGGGCTGATAATATGGATTTATCTGCCCATTTTTAAGTGCTTGTTCTATTTCGTTCAATAATGCCATGTCATGATCTGTCAGAACAGGTACCATATAATCTCCACCTTTACTAAATGCTTATGGTTATATGATAGCACATTCAGCACAAAAAAGCAATAGTTTGCTGCCATTTTTGTAGATTAATACCAAATCTTACACCTATAAAATGTATTTCATCACGAAAAATCTTTGAAAATATTAACAAAATAGTCAAAAATAAGCCGACAGTTCAGACTGTCGGCTTAAATTCATCCGTTTTACTTAATAAATGAGTGAGAATGTATATAAAATTCTTCCTGGCTGGGCTGCCATGCTTTTTCCTTAGGCGGGAATAACTTATCAAATTCGGCAACGGCGTCAGTATTTCCGCACGGTTCATCTGCATTGCTCGGATGATAGAACCACTTTCTGCCATCGAGAGCATCTTCACTGAGAACCTTTACAAGGAGTGCTGCCGGAAAAACATCACCCTCGAAGCATACATTGTATTTTTTGCAGCTTTTGTATCCACGAGCAACGTAATTGTCAGGATTTCCGAAATTGATTATAGTATCATAACCAAGCTCTGCTGCTTTTACAAAAGTATGTTCAAGAAGCGCCTTGCCGTATCCTTTACGCTGATAATCAGGATGAACACAGAGCGGCCCCATAGTAAGGACAGGCTTTTCAAAACCATTTTCGTCTGCAAGCGTGCCTTTTGTATACATTATATTTGCAATAATCTTACCATCTTTTTCAAGAACATATCCAAGCTCAGGTATAAACGATTCATGATCTCTCATCACATGGATAAAATAGTGTTCATCACAGCCGGGAAAACTAAGATTCCAGAATGCCTCACGGGCAAGATTTTCTACCTCACGGTAGTCGTTTTTTGTTTCTAAACGGATAATATAGTCATTTTTATTCATTATTTTTTTCCTCCTGAAAATTGTTGACGCAATACAGGGAGGCTTGTGTGAGAATGTATTCGCAAACCTCCCGTTTACGCTACAATCTCCTTTTTAGTTGTGTTTTTCAAACAAACTCTCCTTAAATAATAATATGTGCATTTTGTGTATTTTCCATGGGACATTTTGGCTTTCTATAATCTCACGATATCTCAAATAAAAAGTACACATTTCACATTTTTTATTATATCACAGCAACATGATAATGTCAAGGATTTTCCGAAATTCATCACAAAACAATTTCCGAAATTCATCACAAAACAATTTAAGCAAAATTCCCGCATATATCTTATTTGGTGTTTCTGTTATTGCATTCAGATTCAAAGGATAATTTTAATTGCCGTTGGACACCATTACGGAAATCTTACGGCAATATTTTTTCATAAATAGTATTTATAAATCTATGTATAGTAAAAATCCTTGAAAAATGAAGGAAAGTATGATATACTAAGAATCAGAAGGAAAGGCAGACAAAGTTGCACCAAATAAAAGTTTGGTGCAACTTTAGAGAGGGAAAATAATGATAAAGTATAATTTACCGGAAAATCCTGATTTTCTTAATGATTATCTTGTACATTTAAAATTATATAAACGCTTATCACAACGCACCATTGAAGAATATTTTTTTGACACAAGACTGTTTCTTAAATACTATTTGATGATGCACTCAGATTCAGATGATATCATTGATGATGTAGATATCAGTACATTTCCAAAATCTGATTTAAAAAAAATTACAGCTACAGATATATCAGGATTTATGATTTACATATCAGATGAACGAAGTAATTCATATCAGGCTTTGTACAGAAAAATTTCTGCACTCAGAAGCTTCTTCCGATATCTTGATAAGGTTGCGAAATTAATCGAAACCGATCCATGCAAAGACCTTGATGATATACACTCGCCAAGAGCTGCATTACCAAAATTTCTTTCACTGGATGAAAGTCTGAGGCTGCTTAAAGCGTCAGATAAAAGCGATTCAAAACGTGATTATTGTATTATAACTATATTTCTCAACTGCGGTATTCGTCTCAGCGAGCTTGTAGGGTTAAATATTTCCGATATAGATTTCTATGAAAACAGAATGAAAGTTCTTGGAAAAGGCAATAAAGAACGAATGATCTATCTCAATTCTGCTTGTGTGGATGCACTAAATAAATACCTTGAAGTACGGCAGTCTAACGAAAAAGCAGCTTCCGAACCAGCACTTTTTGTAAGCAATCAGAACAAACGCATCTCAAAACGACGTGTTCAGCAGATTGTAGAAAATACGCTTCAGGCAGCCGGTCTTGACGGAAAAGGTTTTACAACACATAAACTTCGTCACACTGCTGCTACACTTATATATCAGTACGGGGATGTTGATGTTCTAACCTTAAAAGAATTATTAGGTCATGCAAGCGTTGCTACAACGCAGATATATACTCACATTAATAATGAATCTGTCCGCAATGCAGTGGAATCAAATCCGCTTTCTGATCAAAAATCTAAAGATAAAAAATAAATTCGCATTAATTTTCACTTTTTTGTTGCAAAAAAACTTTGAATGTAGTATAATAGAAAAGATAAAAACAAATAGCCAAAATCAATCTTTCTTTCGGAGGTATCATTTTTATGTGCGGAATTGTCGGATTTACAAACAACATTGATAATTCAAATGATGTTATCATCAGAATGATGGACAAGATAAAGCACAGAGGTCCCGATGCCGCCGGAAGCTACGTCGATGAAAATATTGCTCTCGGACACAGACGTCTCAGTATAATTGATATAAGCTCTCAAGGAGATCAGCCGATTTTCAACGAAGACAGATCTATGATAATCATTTTTAATGGCGAGATATACAATTATAAAGATATAAAAAAAGAACTTATAGAAGCCGGACATATTTTCTCTACAAATACAGATACCGAAGTTTTGCTGCACGGATATGAACAATATGGCGAAAAAATACTTAATAAGCTTCGTGGAATGTTCTCTTTTGTGATCTGGGATAAAAATAAAAAAGAACTCTTTGGTGCCCGTGATTTCTTTGGAATCAAGCCGATGTACTACGCTGTCATGAATAAAACATTCATGTTCGGCTCTGAGATAAAAAGCTTTCTTGAACATCCGGAATTCAGAAAAGAACTGAACACAGCTGCACTTGAAAACTATCTGACTTTTCAGTACTCCCCTGCTTCGGAAACTTTTTTTAAAAATGTTTACAAGCTTCAGCCGGCACATTATTTCAAACTGAAAAACGGAAAACTTGAAATCAGACGTTACTGGGATGTTAATTTCAATGCTGATGAAACACCTTCTCTTGATGAGTGGGTAAATAGAATTTCAGATACTTTCAATAATTCTGTTGAAGCACATAAAATTGCTGACGTAGAGGTAGGTTCATTCCTGTCAAGCGGTGTAGATTCGAGCTATGTGGCAGCTGTTGCAGATGTCGATAAGACGTTTACCGTTGGTTTTGGTGAGGATGAAAGATACAATGAAATAGGCTTTGCAAAGAATTTTTCAAAGGCTATTGGTAAGGAAAACACAAGCAAGGTGATTTCGCCGGAAGAATACTGGAGCAGTATTCCAAAAATTCAGTATCATATGGATGAACCGCTTGCAGATCCTTCTGCTGTTGCACTTTATTTTGTATGCAATATTGCTTCTGAAAAGCTGAAAGTAGTACTTTCCGGTGAGGGCGCTGATGAAATTTTTGGCGGATATAACGTATATAGCGATCCCGATGGTACGCTTTACGATAAGCTTCCGAGATTTATAAAGCGTGGTATAGGAAATGCTGCGTCTAAGCTTCCGGCAAAAAGAGGTGTGAATTTCTTTGTCCGCAAGGGAAAGGATGTTGAAGAACGCTTTATAGGAAATGCCTATATGTTCACTCCTCAGCAGCGAAAGGAACTTCTTAAAATCAAAACTTCTGCTCCTGATCCTGCTGCACTTACAAAACCTTATTATAATAAGGTAAAGAACAAAGACGATGTTACGAAAATGCAGTATCTCGATCTTCATATGTGGATGGCTGGTGATATCCTTCTCAAAGCTGACAAAATGAGTATGGCCAATTCGCTTGAACTCAGAGTTCCTTTTCTTGATAAGGAAGTTATGGCTCTTGCAGAAAGAATTCCCACAAAATTCAGAGTTACCCATGATAAGGGTACAGACGAAACAAAATATATTACAAAATATGCTATGAGACTCGCAGCTAAAAAGGATACTCCCGATGAGACAGCCGGAACAGCATCCAAAAAGAAACTTGGTTTTCCTGTTCCGATAAGAGCATGGCTCAAAGAAGAAAAATATTATAATATTGTCCGAAACGCTTTTGAAAGCGAAAACTCACAGAAATTTTTCAATACCGCTCCCCTACTGAAGCTTCTTGACGATCACAGGGACGGAAAAGCTGACAACAGCAGAAAAATCTGGACAATATATATATTCCTTGTATGGTATGGCGTTTACTTTGAAAATAATGGAAAATAATACGGAGGTGATGATATGTCAAGCATTGTGACGTATAAGTATATAAAACAGAATCCGGATATTATGGAGTATATCCGACGTTCTGACAAAGCTCTGGAAGCACAGGGTTATACTGAGCATTCCTTTGCACACGTTGAAAAAACTGCCGCAACTTCTGCAATGATTCTTACAACTCTGGGATATGATGAACGCACCGTTGAGCTTGCAAGAATCGCTTCTATAATGCATGATATCGGAAATGTTATAAATCGTGCTGACCATGCTCAGAGTGGTGCTGTAATGGCATTCAGACTTCTTGATAATCTAAATATGCCGGCATCTGAAATATGCTCGATTATTTCGGCAATCGGAAATCACGATGAGGGTACGGGACTTCCTCTTGACCCTATATCAGCAGCATTAATAATAGGCGATAAAACTGATGTCCGCAGAAGCAGAGTCCGCAATAATGATCTTCTTACCTTTGACATCCACGACCGTGTAAATTACGCCGTAGAAAAATCAGAGCTAAGATTCAGTGATGACAACTCATCCATAATTCTGGAACTACAGATAGATACAAAAATATCATCCGTCATGGAGTATTTTGAGATCTTCATGAAGCGTATGCTTCTTTGCCGCAGAGCAGCGGGATTTCTTGGTGTACAGTTTGAAATGCTTGTAAACGGAAGCAAGATTTTATAATTAACGGAGGTTAAATTTTTATGCAGTCACAGTATCAGCATCTTATCGATTTGAGCGATTACCCTGTTTCATGGTGGAAAAAAGTGATTGATCTTGGTGAGGAAATCAAAAATGATCCTTCAAGATTCGCCCATGAATGCGACGGAAAGGTTATGGCCACCCTTTTTTACGAGCCTTCAACCAGAACCCAGATGTCCTTCCAGACAGCAATGATTCGTCTTGGCGGACAAATCATAGGCTTCGATAACCCTAATAATTCCTCTGTTGCAAAGGGCGAAACTATCAAAGATACTACAAAAATCGTAAGCAGCTACGCAGATGTACTTGTTATCAGACATCCTGTAGCCGGAGCTGCAAAAGCGGCTTCACTGACCTCTGACTGTTCTGTTATAAATGCCGGTGACGGCGGACATCTTCATCCGACACAGACTCTCACCGATCTTCTTACATTGCAGATTGAAAAGAAAACTCTCTCTGATTTGACAATCGGTATGTGCGGAGATCTTCTCAACGGAAGAACAGTTCATTCTCTCTGCAAGGCACTTAGTATGTTCAAGGGAAATAAATTCGTATTCATTTCTACTC
Organism: Ruminococcus sp.; assembly: GCA_017513795.1. Classification (GTDB taxonomy): domain Bacteria; phylum Bacillota; class Clostridia; order Oscillospirales; family Ruminococcaceae; genus Ruminococcus. The sequence goes on along the minus strand of JAFXEJ010000037.1, from coordinate 28,793 downwards.
CGGAGCTTATGATGCCAGCCTATATTAAAGATATAATCAAGGCAAACGGAAGCACATACGAGGAAGTGAATAGTCTTGAAGAAGCTATCCCCTCTCTTGATGTGCTCTACATGACAAGAATCCAGCAGGAACGCTTTGCAAGTCAGGAAGAATATCTTGCTCAGAAGAATACATATATTCTTGACTACCAGAAGATGCTTCTTGCCAAGCGTGACATGATAGTTATGCATCCTCTGCCGAGAGTTGACGAGATCACTGTCGAGGTTGATGATGATCCGAGAGCAAAATATTTCGTTCAGGCAAAGTACGGAGTTTATGTCCGTATGGCACTGATCCTGACTATCCTTTCTGAAAAGAAAACCTCTGAAACTCTCATAGGCAAGCTTTATCCGGGAGTTCAGTGTGATAATCCGAAATGTATCACGAATCATGAAGGATACCTTCCTAAAAGCTTCCGTTTCAGCGGAGATGAAACACTTCTTGAATGTGAATACTGTGATGAAAGAAAACTGATATAATACATAGAAACCGGAGTTTTACTGCTCCGGTTTTTTACCAGAATTAATAATCTTGACTTTACATATGGTTCGTGTTATAATTATAAAAAAATATACATATAAGGAGCTATTATTATGAAAACTATTGTAATTATCGGTGCAATGCCATCAGAGCTTGCTGATATAAGAAATATTCTTGGTGAAGCCGAAGTAAAGCGTTTTTCAGGCTTCGACTTCTACATAAACAAGTATAAGAACAACACTATCATCAATGCGTGCTGCGGTATCGCTAAAGTAAATGCAGCTCTCTGCACTCAGGCTGCTATCGACAACTTCCATCCTAACTGCGTTATCAATACAGGTATCGCCGGCGGAATGAATTCCGATATAAAGGTTTGTGATATCGTTATTTCTACAGAAGTCCTTCCGCACGATCTTGATCTTCACTTCCTTCAGGATTATCCTCCATACTGCGGTATTTTCAAATCCGACCTCAATCTTATCACTATTGCAGAAACAATCTGTGCTGAATCAGGAATCAACAGCTTCCGTGGCAGAATTGTTTCCGGTGAAGCATTTATTTCCAGCAATGAAGTGAAAGCTGATATCCAGAACAGATTTGATCCGTACGCAGTTGATATGGAAAGTGCAGCAGTGGGACATTGCTGCTTCCTTAATGACATGCCCTTTGTAAGTGTAAGATGTATCTCTGACAATGCTGACGATGAGGGAGCTCTCTCATTCGACGAATTCGAAAAAATTGCTGCAAAGCGTGTTGCAGAGATTGTTTTAAAAATGACCGAATTAATCTGAAAGGAGAATTTTTATGAAAAGAACTTCATGCGTACTCTCAATGGCTGCTGCATTATCAATGATGATAATTCCTTGCTCTGGCGCAGCTGAAAACAATGCTGACTATCAGCCATCACTTTATTTCAAGCCGATCGAAACAAATGAGTCTCAGGTACTGAAAAACGGAACTGTGTATGTAAATACCAGCCTTCTTACAGGCGAAAACAATTCCTTTAATGCTGAAGCGTACATTGATGACGACCAGAAGCAAGCGGGTCATGTAATTGCAAAATGGAAATGTGAAAGCGAATATATTGCTCTTGGAAATCTTACCAGCCCTATTGATTGGTGCGGTAAAGCTCCTTATGTTATTTCAGATATATATATTACCGATCATCCGGAATTAAATAAGCAGTATGTTTCATATCCTGGCGAAACTTATGATCCTCTTACTCTTGTAGGTGAAAATTCAGATGATTACCCCCTTGCTGCTTTTTCAGCTACAGTTGACAGCGATACTCCCGCCGGAAGATACTCTGTTGAGTTTATGTCAGGAGAATACGGGGCACAGTGTGAGATTCTCTATAAATACGGAAGATTGGATACATCATTTAAGGAATTTTTCCCAGCCGGAGAATATGCAAAGCCGATAAATATAAGCGTATCAGATCGTATGCTCGGTGATATCGACAATGACGGAAAGATTACCGGTTCAGACGCAACAATGATTCTTTCTGCATACACAAATATATCATCAAGCGGTGAAAGCAAGCTTACAAAAGAACAGGAAATAGCAGCTGACATCGACGCAGACGGAATTATTACCGGTTCAGATGCGACATTGTTACTCAGATACTACACAGCCCTTTCATCCGGAGAAGAACGCAGTGTATATGATTATTTTCTTGAATAAAAAAGGAAGATTTGAAAATGAAGCTTGATGGATTTGGTTTATTTGTCAATGATATGGGCAAAATGATACGCTTCTATCGTGATGTACTCGGATTTGAAATCAAAGAGGACGAAGATACATCCAATGTGTATCTTATCAAAGACGGCACTTTGTTTCTGTTTTATGGCAGAAATGATTTTGAGAAAATGACAAGCCGAAAGTACGAGTATATCAAAGGGCTTAACGGTCACTTTGAAATTGCACTTTATGTTGATACATTCGAGGAAGTTGATAAGGCTTATGCGGATGTAATCAAAAAAGGTGCTGTTTCCGTTCTGCCTCCTGAGGACGAACCGTGGGGACAGCGTACTTGTTATATTGCAGATCCGGAAGGAAATCTCATAGAAATAGGTTCATTCAACAAACCGTTTTCAAGATAAATATATCCACGAAGCGTAGGTTGATATAATTCCGCTGTAATGTTATACTTATATCATCACGATATGAGGAGGTAACAATTTTGTTAGACAATTACATAACCGGAAGTGTGATAAAACACTTGCGTGAACAGAAAAATATGACTCAGGCTGAATTAGCTGAAAAAATCGATGTCAGTCCTAAAACAATTTCAAAATGGGAAACTGCAAAAGGATTTCCTGATATTTCATTGCTTGAACCGCTTGCAGGTGCTCTTTCCGTTTCAGTAATGGAGCTTATGTCAGGAAATACCGTAATCAACAGGAATGTTTCTGCGAACATGCTCCGTTCAAAAATATATGCTTGTCCGATTTGCGGTAATATTATACATTCTACAGGCGAAATGGCTCTCAGCTGCTGTGGTGTGAATCTTTCTTCTCTTGAAGCAGATGAAACAGATGAAACACATCAGATTATAATCGAACAGGTTGAGGATGAATATTTTATCTCTGTCAGGCATGATATGACGAAAACGCATTATATTTCATTTCTGGCGTATATAACATCAGATAAATTTCAGCTTGTAAAGCTTTATCCCGAAGGCAATGCAGAATGCAGATTCAATATCAGAGGAGCTGGTTATCTGTATTTATATTGTAATCATCACGGTCTGATGAAACAGAAAATAAACGGAATCAATCAATAATAAAAAGGCGTATGCGGGAAGCATAGCCTCAGGCCGTCCAAAAACCCCGATTCTCGTCAGAGAATCGGGGTTAAAGTTTTAAGAGGTTTACACAAAGCTATAATTATTGTATCTTGCTTAATCCCTCAAAGCTAAGGTTATACACATAGAAACTGTCTGTAGAAGCTATATTGGTAAGTACGATATCGTATCAATCTTTCAACATATATAAGAAGTTATGTTTTCTTACCATTACTCATCGGCTTTAAGTTTGCTTAAATCAAATTTAAATTCCTTATAGACAGGCATACCATAATACAGGTCGCTACCGCTGCATTCCTGTTTGTTAAGAATTCTTGCGTAAATCAAGTTACTTGACGGAGTTGTAAGAGTGCCTGTTCCGTTTTTTTCATTAAGGAAAGGAATTTCATTGCCCTCCTCGTCATAGAAAAGCAGTACCATTGAATAAAGAGGTGCTTCATATCCATCTATAATAATATGTTCCATTTTATTTTTTTCATCCAAATCGCTCGGATATTCCCACTCAACATGAATACTTGACGGACTGTAATTAGAGAGTCTGACCTTGTATCCATCCTCTGACTGTTCAACAGCATTTCCGTTGATAAGTTCCTTGTCAACAACGATATGCTTTTTAATTTCTATGTCATTCAATTCATTCTTGACATTTAAATTATCATCGACAATATAAATATTTTTGAGAGTAATAACAGCATTTTTTGATTCAGTAATCATATTTTCTTCGAGGAGTTTAAGCGTAATCTGTCCGCTGAAATTGTTCTCGGTTCCTTCATCAAGCATCATGTTGCCTTCAAGCCATGTGTAGTTAGAAATACCATCAAATCTGCTTTCCGTTTCAAAAACCACATCACCACAGTCGATCATAATCGAATTGAAACCGATATAGCTGTATCCGTCAGGATTTCCGTTATTGAGGCTTCCTGTAAGACCGAGTACCAGCGTTCTTCCGTCGCAATATGTACTTTCAATTGAAACAGATATATCATCATTTTCAGCAATTTCAGGTTCATCTGATGTATCAGCATAATTTTCAAGTATTTCATAGTTATTTAAATCAGGTGTTTTGTCAACCTTAAATTCTCTTCCATCATCAGTAACATGAGTTTTAGTTTTATTTGATTCAAGATTTCTGAACAGATTACTATGTGCTGCTCCAAATACAGTAGTTCCTCCACAAGCAGCAATTGAAGCGGCGATAATTACCGCTCTCATCTTTGGCTTACGTCTTTTCTTAATCGGATGAGTAGCGTTTTCTTCTCTAAAACGTTTCATAATATTATTAACCTCCTGATCGCTTATCGATTTATTTTCTGGCAGTTTACTCACATCTAATTTTAGAAGCTGATATATTTTTTTATTCATAAAATTCCTCCTGTTTACTTAAAATATTCCGGATTATGTCTGATGATTTTCAGTTTCCCTCTGGATATACGCTTATATAAAGTGTTTTTGGTTTTTCCAAGTTTTTTGGCTACTTCTTCAATGCCATCACCGTTCCAGAAGATTTTTGTAAAAATAATTTTATCTTCTTCACTCAGACATGATATAAGTTCAGCAAAAAAATTATCAAACGATTTGTTTCCAGTTAGAGCATTTTTATCTGCTATAGGTAGTTCGTCAATGTCAACTAAAGGTTCCAGACGTTTTAAAGCTCGTAACCAATTGAGTGCCGAATATTGTGCTATAGCAGCAATCCAGCTTTCAAATTTATTGCTTTCGTTGTAAGTATCAATATTATTCCAGATTTTAAGTATAACATCATAAAGACATTCCTCAGCATCCTCCGGAAAATTATATAAAATGCGGTTAATTACTGCCTTCAATAATCCACCATAATTTTTGACAACAAATTCAAGAGCGTCCTCATTTCTTCGTTGTAATTCTTGTATAAAATTCTTTTCTGTGATCATAAGTTTGGTACCTCCTTTAGTGATCTCGTTTAACCTCCTTCACTTACTATTACACATTTGAAAGTCGGTTTCTGACACTATCAGAAAAATTTAATAATTTTACCATTTACTTCATAATCAACTGTTTTTCTTAGTGAAGTTATGCCAAAAAGATGCTGTTGTTGTCAGCATTTACTTCACCCTCCCCTTACTTTATTATACCTTATTTATATAAAAAAAGCCAAGCTAAGCTTGACTTTTTCGACAGTCTGTGGCGTATGCAGAAAGCATACGCCTTGATTTTTGTGGTTAATTTTCTTTTACTGCAAGACTGCTGAATGCATTATCAACAACCTTTTTATCAGGTGCCTTTGTAAACATACTTACAACAGGCACAATAATAAGTGAAACTATCATAGCAAATGCTCCGGCGTTGATTGGCGAAAGAAGATTGAACGGACAATCCATTCCAGCAACAGAAGCCTTGAGATCATCGAAAGCACTGATATTCAGGCTGAAAAGAATCATGTGTGTAACGCTGATGCCAATACCTGTACAGAAGCTTGCCCAGCAAGCAGCTCTTGAAGCTTTCTTCATGAAAAGTCCAAAGAGGAAAGGTCCGAGGAATGCTCCTGAAAGTGCTCCCCATGAATATGACATGAGCGTAGAAATTGAAGCGTTAGGATTGCATGCAATAATTACAGAGATAACAAGGAATATTGCAATAAATATTCTCATGAACATCATTTGCTTCTTGTCATCGAAGTTCTTTACACGAGGCTTGATAAGGTCGTTTGTGAGAGTAGAGCTTGATGTAAGAACGAGTGATGACAAAGTAGAAAGTGATGCTGAAAGTACGAGAACAACTACAAGACCAATAAGTATGTTCGGGAGTGCTGTATCAAGCAGAGCCGGAACCATAGTATCATAAAGAAGCTTGCCATTCTTGCCTGTTTCAATGAATGTCTTTCCCTTTTCTGTGGGATCTGTTGTACAGTAAAGTCTTACAAATCCGCCCATGAAATAGGAGCCGCCGGCAACAACAAGTGCAAATATTGTAGAAATTATTGCCCCCTTTTTGATAGCATCCTCATTCTTGATTGCATAGAATTTCTGGACCATCTGAGGAAGTCCCCAAGTACCGAGAGATGTCAGAATAACAACACCGAGAAGGTTCGGGAAATCAGGACCGAATACAGAACCGAGAGTTCCTTTCGGAGCGCCTACCGTATCAATATCATTAAGTGCATTTACTGCTTCTGTAAGACCATTTTTTTCATTTACAGTAAGAACAACTACAGTTGCAATACCGATGAGCATAATGATTCCCTGAAAGAAATCGTTGAGAGCAGTTGCCTTATACCCGCCAAGAGTTACATAAATAGCGGAAAGAACAGCCATAGCAATGATTATGTATTTACCGCCGTTTTCTCCGAGATCAAATGCCATTCCGAAAAGACGTGACAGTCCGTTATAAACAGAAGCTGTATACGGAATAAGGAAAATAAATACAATTGAAGCAGAAATTGTTTTCAGCTTTGTAGAATCAAATCTGTGCTCAAAAAATTCCGGCATTGTTCTTGCGCCGAGATGATTTGACATCAGACGTGTTCTTCTTCCGATGAGGAAAAATGGAATAAGACTTCCGATTATAGCATTTCCTATTCCCACCCATGTGGTGGAAACACCGTACATCCAGCCGAATTGTCCGGCATATCCGATGAAAACAACCGCTGAGAAGTATGTAGTTCCGTATGAGAAAGCTGTCAGCCATGAACCGACGCTTCTGCCGCCAAGCATGAAATCTTCGGTGGACTTTGTTTTTCTCGACATATAGATGCCGATTCCTACCATTACCATGATATAAATGCCGAGAATAATGAATATTGCTGTTTTTGTGCTCATTATACCAACTCCGTTTCTTTCACTGTTCTTAATGACAGTAAATCTGTAAAGCTTTAAATTAATAAAGCGCTTCATTATGTATTATACTATATAAAAATCGTATTGTCAATAGATTCTGACAACTTTTTTAAGCCATGTAATCACTTGACCTTTTGCTAAAAATGCTGTATAATTTATAAAGCTGCACTTGATATCATGCAAAAATATTGATGAAAAAAGGAGCAATCATGTCAAATATAATTGAAGTAACTGATCTTTCAGCAAAAGAGCTAAGTATATATTCGGAAACGTCTGAAATACAGCTTCTGCGTTATTATGAACCTGAACCTGGAATTTTTATTGCAGAAAGTCCGAAAGTTATCCGTCGTGCTCTTGATACGGGATATGAGCCGATTTCTCTGCTTATTGAAAGAAAGTATATTTCCGGACAAGCCGCAGATATTTTAGAACGCTGCGGAAATATCCCTGTATATACGGCAGATTCTGATATTCTTACGTCTATTACAGGATTCCGTCTGACTCAGGGAGTACTCTGTGCAATGAGAAGAAATTCCATAAACGATTCAGCCGGAATATGCCAAACAGCCTCACGCATTGCTGTTTTAGAGGATATAATGAATCAGACTAATGTCGGAGCTATTTTCCGTTCTGCCGCCGCACTGGGATTTGATTCTGTTCTCCTGACAGACGGATGCAGCGATCCTTTATATCTACGTTCCGTAAGAGTGAGCATGGGAACTGTTTTTCAGATTCCGTGGGCATATCTTGGAAATTCATCAGAAAACTATATAGAATCCCTTAAACAATATGGCTTCAGTACTGCCGCAATGGCTCTGACAGATGATTCAGTCGGAATAGATCACCCTGAACTCGGAAGAAAGGACAAGCTTGCTGTTATACTCGGAACTGAAGGCGAAGGACTGAAACAGCAGACAATAGACGCCTGCGACTACACGGTAAAGATTCCCATGTATCACGGCGTAGATTCACTTAATGTTGCGGCTGCAAGTGCCGTTGCATTCTGGCAGCTAAGAAAGCAATAAAAGGTGGTTTTAAACTTGATATCTGGAATAATAAAATTCTGTAAATCTCAGCCGGTAATGCTTGTCGCTTTTTTTGCAGCTCTCATAACTGTATTTATCGTTCCTCCGGACGCTGAATATCTGACATACTGCAACAGAACTGTACTCATACAGCTATTCTGTCTCATGACTGCCGTTGCCGGATTCCGCAGTATCGGACTTTTTGAAAATATCACACAGTATCTTCTCAGACGTGCCGGAAATCTCCGGAGACTGGGAATGATTTTCACAGTGATTTGTTTCTTCACTTCAATGCTTGTTACAAATGATGTTGCATTGCTGACATTTGTTCCACTTACACTTCTTGTATACAGCCGCATTCCCGATGAAAAAAGTTGTATCTATACAATCGTTCTCGAAACTGCCGCTGCTAATCTTGGAAGCATGATAACTCCTTTCGGAAATCCCCAGAATCTTTATATCTACGAAAAATATGGACTTACTGCATCCGATTTTTTCCGTACAATGCTCCCGTCAGGAATCCTCAGCCTTATTATTCTGCTTCTGCTTTGCATGGTTTTTCCCAAAACAGAATGTACAGCTCAGGGACTTGAAAAGAAGTCTGTTTCAAAGATACATTTTTCGGCATATACCGTGCTTTTTGCAATATGTCTTTTAACTGTATTCCGTGCAGTGCCTGACTGGGCTTGCCTTATTATTGCAGTTGCTGCGGCACTTATACTTGACTGGAAGCTTCTGCTGAAAGTAGATTACATACTTCTCGCAACCTTTGTATTCTTCTTTGTTTTTGTCGGAAATATCGGCAGAATAGAAACAGTAAGAGACTTTTTTGATAACATTCTTCAGGGACGTGAATTAGTCGTATCAACGCTTCTTTCACAGTTCATCAGTAACGTTCCGGCGGCTGTAATGCTGTCTGGCTTCACAGATAACGGTAATTCTCTCCTTCTTGGAGTAAATCTTGGCGGTCTTGGAACGATAATAGCCTCTCTGGCAAGTCTTATTTCCTTCCAGTATTACAGAAAATCAGAAAATGCACATCCCGGACGCTATATGCTTGTATTTTCTGCAGTAAATTTCGGTATGCTTGCAATTCTTCTGCCATTAGCAATATTAGGTATTATTTAGTCTTTCTGAGGTGATATGATGAGAAAAATTACAATTGGAATAACTGCTCATGTCGATTCAGGAAAGACTACTCTTGCTGAAGCTATACTCTACAAAAGCGGAATGATAAGAAGCGCCGGACGTGTTGACAACGGAAATTCTGCTCTTGACACTAATAATATTGAACGAAGCCGTGGAATTACAATATTTGCTCATCAGGCTGAATTTACAATTGAAGATACTCACTTTTTCCTGCTCGATACTCCCGGTCACGTTGATTTTTCTGCTGAAACAGAGCGTACAATGCCTGTTCTTGATTATGCAGTCCTTGTTATCAGCGGAACAGACGGGGTTCAGAGCCATACTTCAACGCTTTGGAAACTGCTCCGGAAATATGACGTTCCTGTGTTTATTTTCGTGAATAAAATGGATATTACCGGTGCAGAAAAACAAGCAGTACTTGATAATCTGAGGCAAAGACTTTCTGACAGATGCGTTGATTTTTCCGATAATGATAATCAGATACATGAAAATGCCGCCGCTTGTTCAGAAGAACTTATGGAAAAATATTTTGATAGTGGTTCATTGACTGATTCGGACATAGCTAAAGCAATCTCTGAAAGAATGATATTCCCCTGCTGTTTTGGTTCGGCTCTGAAAATGAACGGTGTTGAAGGATTCCTCTCTATTCTTGAAAGATTTACTATCGAACCAACTCGCAGAGATGATTTCGGAGCACAGATATACAAAATTTCTTATGATGCAAAGGGCAACAGACTTACTCACATGAAGATAATCGGTGGTCAGCTGAAAACCCGTGGAGAAGTTACGTTCAGAAACGAGAAAGACGAAGAAATAACTGAAAAGATAAGCTCTATACGTTTTTACTCCGGAGAAAAATTCCGGACAGCTGATTCTGCTTCTGCCGGCGAAACATGTACTGTGACCGGATTGAATTCCTCTCATGCCGGACAAGGAATCGGATGTGCTGAAAATAACACCTGTGCCCTTATGGAACCGGTAATGACTTATCGCATTTTAATTCCGGATAACAAAAATATCAATGATGTTCTTAATGATATGAAACGTCTTGAAGACGAAGATCCTCAGCTCCATATCATCTGGAACGATCAGCTTCGTGAAATTCACATACAGCTTATGGGGGCAATACAGCTTGAAGTACTTACACAGCTGATACAGCAAAGATTCGGTTATGTTGTAAAATTTTCCGACGGTGCTGTTGCCTATAAAGAAACTATCAAAGATATCGTTGAAGGTGTGGGACATTATGAACCTCTGCGCCATTATGCAGAAGTTCATCTGCTTATGGAACCGCTTGAAAGAGGTGCGGGACTTCAGTTCGATACAACCTGCTCTCAGGATTTTCTCGATCTTAACTGGCAAAGACTTATACTTACGCATTTACAGGAAAAAACTCATATCGGAACACTTACCGGCTCCCCTGTTACGGATATGAAAATAACCCTTGTTTCCGGAAAGGCTCACCTTAAACATACTGAGGGCGGAGATTTCCGGCAGGCAACTTATCGTGCTGTTCGTCAGGGACTCAGACAGGCTGAAAGTATTCTCCTTGAACCATGTTATGAGTATGAACTGGAAATTCCTACAGAATGCGTCGGACGTGCAATTGCTGATCTTCAGCATATGTCGGCAGATTTTGATACGCCGGAAACAATCGGTGAAATGTCGCTGATAAAAGGTATTGCTCCTGTTTCTGAAATGAACAGCTATCAGTCTGAGATTATCAGCTATACCCGTGGAAAAGGCCGTCTTAGTCTTTCACTTGGCGGATACAGAGAATGTCATAATGCTGATGAGATTATTCAGTCTATCGGCTATGACTGTGACAGCGATATTGAAAACAGTGCAGATTCTGTTTTCTGTTCGCATGGTGCCGGTTTCATTGTCAAATGGGACGAAGTTCCTGATATGATGCATCTCCCCTCTTGTCTTGAGGTTCAGAAAGAAGTGGAGATACCAAGAGAAAAAAGCAGAAAATTTGCTGTTTCGGACGAAGAACTGATGGAGATATTTCAAAGAACGTATGGCAAACTGAAAACAGATCCAAGACGTGCTTTCAAGAAAACAAAAGCAGTTACGCTGGAAAGCAAACCGGTAAAACTGCCGGATTTCAGTCTGCCGGCTTATTTACTCGTAGACGGATACAATATAATTTTTGCGTGGGATGAACTTAAAAAAATAGCCGCTGAAAATCTTGATGCCGCAAGAAATGAGCTTATCAATATGATGTGCAACTATCAGGGGTACGACGGAAGTGAGCTTATTCTCGTATTCGATGCCTATAAGGTCAAGGGAAAGCATCGCGAAGTTGAAAAATATCTTAATATCAATATTGTGTACACTAAGGAATCTGAAACGGCAGATACCTATATTGAACGTGTAAGCCACGAGCTTTCACGCAAGCATCGTGTACGAGTTGCAACTTCTGATGGTCCTGAACAAATGATAATCTTCGGAAACGGAGCCATGAGAATATCAGCAGAGGAATTTCATAAACGATATATTTTCGCTGAACGTGAGATAAAAGAATATATTGATACGATAAACTTAAAGTAAAAGAATTCAGCCATATCTGCAATTTCAAATCAAAACTTTTATGCCATAAAAATTTCAAAAAAACTATTGACAAAAATTTTTTTGTATGGTATAATATTAAAAGTTGATATTAAATATGCGGATATGGCGGAATAGGCAGACGCGCTGGCTTCAGGTGCCAGTCGGGGCAACCCGGTGCAGGTTCAACTCCTGTTATCCGCACCATTTAATTTTAAAAATTATTTAATGGAGGTATAATATCGTGGCAAAAAATTCAAATTGTTGGACTATAACTGTTGGTGACGATGCTATTCGTGTAGTAAATGGCGAAGGTTTATATGTAAATGATAAATTACAGGATGTATGTTACGGTATTACTACTTGCGAAAGATTATACGGAAAACTGTCTGACGGTAAGGAAGTTAAGGCCGTAATTGGTGCAAAAGGTTTTGGCTTAAAAATCCATTGCACAATATTTGTTGATTGTGAATGTGTATTCAACGACTAATTGCATTGTTAGGTGCAGATTCAACTTTTGTTATCCGCACCATAAAAAATCAAGGCTTCTCGAATAAAATCGGGAAGCCTTTTTATTGTTATGCTCATATTATTTAATCATCAGTGTCAGGCTCGACATAAACTGCAACGCCACCATTCCAGTTTCCGTTCATTCTGAATTTAATATCAAGGGATTTATCTTTGTTCTAATTAAAGTTAAATGATATATCAGTAACACAATCGTTAATACACAAGCAATAAATCTTTATGTCTTCATTCTCATAATTAAACGAATAAAATTCAGTCCCATCTTCCCATACATTACTATAGGATTCTAGAAATGAAAGTCTGTCAAAAACTCGTTCTATATTATCGCCAATAGTCACTCCATTAAAAGAAATAGGAAATACATAATCTTTATTTAGATTCTGCATAAATGCCATTCCACCAATCGGAGAATCAGATATATCAGCAATATTCTGACAATCATAGAGTCTGACACGCACGACTGTTTTTCCATAGTAAGAAAGATAACAGCTTACTGTTTTCTTGTCCTTGTCATACTTTAACTTATATTCTTCAGTGTCAAGAATTTCAAATCCCTCACCAAGCTCATTAATAGTGCATGGATAAGAGAACTGTTTTCCATTTATATAAATTGAACTGCAAATTGTTTTAAAATCCCATTCCTCTGTAGGTATTTTTATCGGTTCTGTATCGTGAACTTTATTCAATCTTTCCTTTGCTTCAGCAGGTATGTCATCTTCGCTAATTGTTGAACTTCCGCTTTGTGATAAATCGGATTTACTTTCACACCCACAAACTGTACCTGATAGCACTACCGAACAAAGAAGCAGACTAAGTATTTTTCTTTTCATAGTTCTTTCCTTTTAAAGTAATTGTATATAAAGTTGCATCATTTTACTGTAATACTACTTTAACGCATTATATATTGTATCATATATAATGTTGACTGTCAATGGTAGTAACATAGTGCAAATTCAAATCCTGTTATCCGCACCATTTAAAGGTTAACCACGCACTTGTATAATGTCATTATGCTAACCGAATAAAGAGAATAATCGGGAGTATATTCGAGATAGGTGAGCATACTCCTGATAGTATTTATCTAAAAAAAGCACAACGAAAAGACAAACCCCAGATCTGCTTAAAAAGATATTGACATACTTAAAGAATTATGATAATCTATAATTGAAAACTATAGCAGAATAGTAACGAGTTTTTCTGACAGCGTTACGCTCAGATCTGACAGAGCACTTCTTGCTATCAGCTTTTCCAAATGAGAAGGACTGACGTTGCTGCAGCGAAAGAAAGCAATGCAAACGTGTATAGCAGTGGCTTTTATTTTTACACAACAACAGCTTAGTATTTAGTGAGGATAAATTTATGGGAGCATGGGGTACAGGTTTATATCAGGATGATATTGCATGCGATGTAAGAGATTACTACATTGATTGTCTGAGAGAAGATGATGAATCAGCAGAGAATAAAACGCTTGAATATTTTGAAGAAGAAATATGTGACGATGAAGACGGTCCGGTTGTCTGGTTTGCACTTGCAGATACTCAATGGAAATATGGACGACTTTCTGAAATGGTGAAAAACAGAGCTTTGGAGTATATAGATAATGGTATAAACTTACAATTATGGAATGAAGTCGATAATAAATTGTATGCCAAAAGAGAAAAAGTTCTTTCAGATTTGAAAGACAAGCTTTTATCACCCGTGCCTCTGAAAAAGAAGCTCCGCAAGCCCCATATATTTACTTGTTCTTGGAATATTGGTGATGTATTTGCATTTCAGATTAATAATGAAAAGTATCATGAGCATCCATTATTTCATCATTGGATTGTGATTCAAAAAACGAAAGTAGTTTCTTGGTATCCGCATCATATAATTCCAGTTATCACCGTTAGATATTCTTTTGAAACAAGCTGTCCTTCTCTCAGCAATTTATTAACATATCCTTTTATTCCTATTGCAAAACTATATACTAAAAGAGACAATCACGGAAAACCAATTGGTGATTTCTTCTATGATTATCAATTAGGATTGGTGATGACTTCTAAGCGAAACATACCTGATACTTTTGTTTATCTTGGAAATGCACCTGTTACGGTGCCGAAAAATGCATATCAGAGAACGAATGATGACGAAAACTATTTCTATTCTAAATGGTTATGTATTGAAGAAGATATTCTCAAAAAATATGACAAATTTATCATTAAATAGAAGATTAAAATCATATAATGATCAGATTCAGCGGCATGCTTACATACTTTGAGGATGATGTCGATGAGGAACTGCTTAAATGGAAAGAATGAATTTTACATAAAAAGCTTCCCAACTCAGTGGGAAGCTTTTCTTGATATAAATCCAGCTTTAAACTAATGCAGAACCAAGCGACTGACACGCTGCAACTGCTTCATCATCAGGAGCTTCATTGCAGATAACAAAATCACAAGCCATGTTTGCACCGGAATTTCTGCAAATCTCATCCCAATTACGCATCCATTCGCCGTCGCCCCATCCATAAGAACCGAACAGTGCGATTTTCTTGCCGCTAAGCTTTGCTTTACAGCCCTCAAACATTGGTGCAAATTCGCACTCCTCGAGTTCTTCTGCGCCCATTGAAGGACAACCGAATGCTACAGCATCATATTCATCCATCTGTGAGGCTTTAAATTCTGAAGCAGTAAAAATCACCGCTTCCGCACCTTTTGCTTTAGCTCCTTCTGCTACTGCTGACGCCATTGATTCGGTATTTCCTGTACCGCTCCAAAATACTACTGCAATCTTACTCATATTAATTCCAGCCTTTCTTTTTTAAAAATTTTTATATCAACCAGCTACCGCAAGCTGTTCGATAGTCTTTCCTTCAGCGAACTTACTGCAATATTCATCAGTACAATTTTTGAATTTAGCAAAAGCTTCCTGTGCTGCATTGACATTGCCATACACTTTCCAGCAACCGATACATTTGCAGCTGTCCGCTTTATTTTCAATAAATCCTTGTACATCCTCAGGAGGATATCCAAGAAACAATCCAACTTCATGAGGAAATTCATCACATTCACTGAGCCTTTTTCTTAAATGTACAACACACTGTTCAGAATTATTAGTTGTGTATCCACGTTCACGCAGAATTTCTTCTGCGGTATTATTCCATAAATCTTTTCTGAGCTGAGCCGGACGATATACATAAATAACCGCCCGATTATTGTAAAATCGTAACGGGAGTACACGCAGACCTTTCTTTGTAAGCTGGATATTCCAACAGCGTATACATTTTTTCATATCAATATCACCGGCAAAAAAGCATGAAAACATATTTCCTGTTTTAATTCCGGCAAGTGTAGGTGAACAGTGTCTTACAAGTAATTCTTCGGACATACTCTCCCCTCCTATACGGTATGTTCATCCAGAATAGATTTAAGCGCAGCTATTGAACTGCTGTGTGATCTTGCGATTTTTGTATTCGTTCGTTTTGCATCATTCAGTGCCCTCTTTACCATTTTATGAGATACTGTATTTGTAAACAGAACCAATAAATCAGGTGAGCCTATATCTTTCAGTTCGCTTATAGTTTTGGAATAAACCTTCGCTTTGCATCTGTATTCTTTGCATAACTCTTTGTATCGATGTTCCATACATTCGTTACCGCCTACTATTACAACACTCATATAAATCCCCTTTTGTTAGTTTCAGCTAACATTTATTCAGAAATTAAAGGCATAGCTGCCTCTAATTTCAATATGTAGTTCTGAAAAGGGATGTGGATTTTAAGCACATCCCTCTCAGCACGTTTATTCATCAGTTTTTGTATGACTACCGCTGCATTTACCGCCGCATTGTTTCGCATAAGGGCAGCCTATACATGTCTGTCCGCTTTTTTTTGCTTTATAGAGATACAAAACAATTGCAGTTACAATTAACAGCAATACAGCTATTATAATAATATTTTCCATACAAATTATTCCTTATGCTTTTGCACCTTTCAGAGCATATTCAGATTTCATACTTTTACTGTTTTTTCTTATAAGCATTACTACTATGAGCGCCATTACTGCAACCGCAATTAATCCGCCGACTGCCGCACCTACATTCAATGAAGAAGGTGATGTGATAAGTGTTCCGATTGTATAAACAAGATATGCTACTGTATATCCGACAGCAAGCTGAAGTCCTATCCCGCCCCAGAGCCACTTTGCACTCTTCATTTCAGAGTTCATGGCACCGATAGCTGCAAAACACGGAGGTGTATAGAGATTGAACATAAGGTATGCAAGTGCTGCAACTTTAGTTATAGCCATAATACCAGCAACTTCACCGCCTGCTCCTTCCATAAGAGCAAGTTCTTCTGTGTCAATAAGATTCTCAAGTCCTACAAAGCATACAGCAAGTGTTCCGACAACGTTTTCTTTTGCAATAAATCCTGTAACTGCCGCTGCTGCAAGCTGCCATGAAAGAACGCCGACAATAGGTACAAGCAAATAAGCAAACGGTGAGGCAATGGATGCGAGAATTGATGCATCGGCAGTCTCTGCAACTTTGAAGCTCCATGTAAATGTCTGCATAAGCTGAACAGCCATATTACAAAGAAGAATAATTGTTGCCGCCTTTACTATGTAAGCCCATCCACGGCTGCACATTGACTTGAATGCGCCCCAGAGTGAGGGAGCCTTATACTCGGGAAGTTCAATGATAAAAAATGATTTTCTTGCCTTATATCCGGCAATAGCATTTACAAGAAGTGCTCCGAGGAAAATAAGAATGATTCCTGACAGATACATAAGTGTACTTACCCAGCCGGCATCATCGAAGAATGTTCCGGCAAAAAGAGCAATTACAGGAATCTTTGCTCCGCACGGCATGAAAGGAGCAAGCATTGCAGTTGCTCGTCTTTCACGTTCATTACGGATTGTACGGCTTGCCATGATACCAGGAACAGCACATCCGATTGTAATAACAAACGGAATTACAGATTTTCCTGAAAGACCAACCTTCTTGAAAATCGGATCAAGAACAACTGCTGCACGAGACATATATCCGCAATCTTCGTGAAGTGCAATAAGGAAATACATAACCATAACCAGCGGCAGAAAGCCGACAACAGCTACTACACCGCCGATAACACCGTCAACAAGAATAGCAGAGAGCAGCGGACTTGCATCTTCAAGAAGTCCACCTACCCATCCCTGGAATTTCTCAAGCCATCCTACAAGGAAATCTGCGATAGGCGTACCAACCCATACCTGAGAAATCTGGAATACAAGGAACATAACAACTGCAAAAATCGGTATTCCAAGCCATTTATTTGTAATTACGGCGTCAATCTTATCACCGAAATTCTTGTCTTTTGTAAATACCTTTCTTTTCTCAACATCCTTTACAATGTCGTTCACGAATGAAAAGCGCTTTCTGTCTGCTTCTTCTACAGCGGCTTTATCTGTGAAATCAATATCAGCCTGAACGTATGGAGCGTTCTGAACCTTACTTACAGCTGAAACGGCAGCTTTTATTACTTCTTTAAGTCCTTCACCGGTAGTCGAAGTTGTATTGATAACAGGACATCCAAGCTTTTTTGAAAGCATGTCAGAATTTATTTTTGTTTCTTTCTTTTTGTTTGCATCACTTTTATTAAGTGCGACTACAACAGGAATTCCAAGTTCCAGAAGCTGTGTAGTAAAGAAAAGACTGCGGCTGAGATTAGTTCCGTCCACTATGTTGATGATAACATCGGGATTCTCCTTTTTTACATAACAGCTTGTAATGCTTTCCTCGCTTGTAAACGGTGACATTGAATACGCACCCGGAAGGTCAACCGCTATAAGCTGTTCTCCGTCTGAATACATCTTCTTGATCGGATGTTCTTTCTTGTCAACTGTAACGCCTGCCCAGTTTCCGACCTTTTCGTTGCTTCCGGTCAAAGCGTTGTACATAGTTGTTTTACCTGAGTTCGGATTGCCTGTTAAAGCAATTCTCATAGTATTTCCTCCTTATTACTGCTCACCAGATTCATGTAATTCATTAAGAATCAATTAACCTGGCAATATGAACTTTATATTAATCCTTGCGGATAAATTCATCTATGCGTTAGCGGCAGCTAACCTTTATCTAAAAAAATTAATCATACGATAATTTCAATATGATTAATAGGCTTATATTTCAGAAACAGCTAAAATTATCGTCAATTTGTATATTTTCAGATGATAATAGCCTCAGCAAGCTGATTATCAATGCTGTATCTTCCGTCCTTGATAGAAACTATAGAAGTGCCTTTCAGATGAGAAATCACTGTAATTCCTTCTCCGCTATAGCATCCGAGTGAAAAAAGAAATGCGTTGAGTTCCTCATCATCTGTATTAATTTGCCTGATAATGTATTCTTTTCCTTCGATTGCTTCTTTTAAATTCATACTATCTCACCCAAATTTCTTCTTGTTATATAATTAATGATCTTCCAGTGGTAATTATTCTAAAATGTTAGAATCAACTAACGCATATAAATAATATCATGTTTCCATGTATTTGTCAATAGCTTTTTTTACTTTTATAACAAAATGCAATAACTTTCTACATATATTTCTTTTGTTTTGGTAAAAATGCTTATATCTAAAATGCGATTTTGTCTATTCTGCGTATTGACAGCCTGTCATACTGAGGTATAATTAGTATAAGGGGAATGTATATTTTTCCGGAAAATCACACAGCTAA
Source organism: Ruminococcus sp. (assembly GCA_017513795.1). Lineage (GTDB taxonomy): Bacteria > Bacillota > Clostridia > Oscillospirales > Ruminococcaceae > Ruminococcus. The sequence goes on along the minus strand of JAFXEJ010000037.1, from coordinate 9,712 downwards.
TTGCATAAGGGGGAATCGTTATTATGAAAAAGTTTACCGCTCTTCTTCTTGGAGCTATGATCACACTGCAAGGTGTATTGCCATTTGGTTTTACATCTACTGCCGAAAGCAACACCAATATTTCTGCTGAAAGGGTAATTCAGCTTGAATATGATGAATCTGCAGAGCCTGTTGAAATTGAAGTTTACGAGGGCGAGCAGGTACAGCTTGATTTTCAGCTTGATTCTGAACTTTATGACACGGAAGATGTCAGATATTATTCCAGAAAAAAATGTGCTGTTGTATCCCCCACCGGTAAATTTGTCGGCTGTAAATCGGGAGAGGACAAGGTTGATATTGGAGTAACTGATAAAACTACAGGTGACCATTTAATTTATACGCTTTTAGTAAACGTTTTGCCAAATGATTCAATTTCAGATAAAAACCGTAACGAGCTTAATCGGCTCAATGATTTTGAGTATGATGATTATCGCCGCAGAAAAATGGAACTTCTTGGGGCGGCTGACGAAAATGCTCCAAGGCTGACATTTGAAAAAATACAAGAGTTTATTGATAACAGTGAGAATTACATTGATATAATCAAAAAAGTTAATAACTACATTGAATATCCTGACCATGTACAAAGTAAAGGTCATGAAAGTTACTCTTACTGGTCTGATTCAAGGGGAAATGAAGTTATTTCTATCGGCTATGATTCAGATTATATATGCTATGGTAAAATAGCCGACGACGGCACTGTTATAGGCGTACAACAGCTTTATCCTGAAAAGACAGAATTTATAGAGAACGGCAAAGATAAAAGTTACGAATATATAGAGTACAATCAGATAAAGCATGAAGCTGATAGTGATATAAGAGTAATAAATATAGAAGATTTAGATGAAGATTCTCCTGCTATTGAGCTTTACGAGGGCGAAACGGTACAGCTCGTTCTGCCTGAGTCTGAGCCTGATATGCCTGAGATAAGCTATGTTGCATTCCACGCCTCAAATCAGATTGCTGCGATTTCCCATGACTTAAAGCTTACGGGGATTTGTGCAGGAGAGGAACATATAACCGTATTCATTGAACGTAAGGATATACCATATGAATATTGGCAGGATTTACGACTGCATATTTTGAAAAATGATTCAATTTCTGCTGAAAACCGTGCCGAATTGGAAAGGCTAAATCAGCTTGACGGCTTCTACCGCAGAAAAATGGAGCTTGTCGGCGCTTTAGATGAAGATGCACCAAGACTTGATATGGAAAAGGTTCAGGAAATCATAGATACATCTGAGGACTATACCGAAATTCTTATGCGCTTTAATCAATATCACAGTTATGCCGATATTCAGCCCGCAGGCGGCGGATTTACAACATATAATTATTGGTTTGACCCAAACGGAAATGAAAGTATTTGCTATATTCTTGAACAGGAATTTATAGCCTATACAAAAATCGCCGACGACGGCACTGTTATAGGCGTACAACAGCTTTATCCTGAAAAGACAGAATTTCTTCCAAACGGCAAAGATAAAAGTTACGAATATATAGAGTACAATCAGATAAAACCAAAGCTTGAAGGCTACGGAACATTGAATTTAAAATTTATTGACGAATCGACTGACGAGCCTTTCACCGAGACAAACGGAACATTTCAGCTTATTTATAATAATGACAAAGGCGACATTGAAATCGTAAAAAGCTGGGATAGCTCCGAAGGCAGTGAAATAACTATTAGTGAACTGTCACGGGATTACACCTATGACCTGAGATACATTGATAATTATCACGGTGAATTCCCTGAAGAATATAAGTATGAGATATCTCTTGAAAAAGGAAAACGTTTCTTCTCATTCGCTGATGACAGTGAACTCAGCTGTGATGTATATCTGAAAAAGCACATACTTGGTGAACCGTATCTTTTAGGCGATGTAAACAGGGATAAAGCGCTTAATGTCGCCGATGTAGTTACACTTCAGAAATGGCTGCTGAGCAAACCTAACACAGTATTAATGAACTGGAGGGCTGCTGATCTTTGCAAAGATGACAGGATTGATGTATTTGATCTCTGCATAATGAAAGAAAAGATTCTTACACGTTGATTTATAAACAAAAAAGTCTGTGGATTAAGTCTACAGACTTTTTTTATATAAACTATTGAAAAACACTAAGAATTATGGTATAATAATATAAATTTATTATAGGAGGGATAGTTTTGATACACAGCAAAAGGCCGGCAATAGGAATTATTACTGCAAGAGCAACAGAATCCGAACAAAAACAGATACTCAGCGGCATTCTGACGCAGGCTGAAAAAATCGGCGCTGATGCTGTTATTCTGACCAATATTTACGATTATTATCAATATTACGCTGAAATCGAGATTGAAAACAAAATCTACGAACTTATCGCCTCCGAAAAACTTGATGGTCTTATCCTTACAGCTGAATCTATTAACAATGCTGCTCTTACACAGACTATTCTCGAACATATAAAAAACCGAACAAAAATCCCTGTTGTTGTTACGGGTGCTGAGATTGAGGGATTTACCTGTATTGACAATGATGTAAAATCGGATTTCATTGATATCGCTCATCATCTCACAGATGTTCATGGCTTTACTAAAATTGATATGCTTGCCGGTTACGAGTGGCACGATTCCAATCAACTGCGAATCGAAGGAATGCGCAGCGTTCTTAATGAAAATGGTGTTTCTTTTGATGAAAGCAACGTGATATATGGCAATTACTGGACTGATTCCGGTGAAAAGCTTGCTATGGAATATATTAATGGTACACGTCCGATTCCGGAAGCTGTTGTCTGCGCCAACGATTATATGGCTTTCGGAATGATAGATACTTTCTTTGAACATAATATATATCCTCCGAGGGATATTGCCGTTATCGGATATGAGCATATCGGTGACAGAATATACCACTCCCCTATTCTGACTACTTATCGCCGCAATCGCTATGCACTTGGTCAGAAAGCTGTTAACATGATTTTCAGTGAAATTACCGGTACTCCAATGGAGGAGATTCCCGTAAACGGATGCATGATATGCGGTGATACATGCAGCTGCGGAGTAAACCGTAATTTCCTCGGCAACGAACTTAATATCGTAAGACGTATACAGTTGTATAATAATATGAATTATAGCGGAAATTTTGAGCAGAGGTCCTCATCATGCCGTTCACTCGATGAATATATAAAAGTACTTAGAGAGTTTTCGTTCCTTATAAGAGATGTTGAGGGAATATACCTCTGTCTCTACGAAAACTGGTGTTCACAGGGAAGATCTACTTCTCTTGAGGAAAACTCCAATTCCGAAACAATGGTTTGCTACAGAATCATCAGTCCGGAAGAAGCAGACGATAAGCCTTTGTTTTTTACAAGAGGTTCACTTTGTCCCTCAGAGCTTCCCGGAAGCGGCGGAAAAGGTTTTTATTATTTCGTTTCTATTTTCTCAGCCGGTATTGATCTTGGACATATTATTCTTCAGTATACCCATCCAGATGTCTATGATCCTATTTTTATCGACTGGCATCAGGCGGCTATCAATGCACTATGCAGCTTACAAATGAGAAATGATATAAATCTCCTTCTGGAATGCCGCAACCTTTCTGAATTCCACGATTCGGCAACAGGACTTTACAATAAAGCAGGTCTTATTCATGAACTAGGTATGGCATCGAAGCAGCGTTCTGAGAATGATAAACTGCTGGTAGTTCTCATTCGTACAAGTCTTTTCAATAATGATATCAGGATAGATGAACAATACACAGCAGTCAGAATTGACACCGAACTTGCAGAAAATTTCCGCAGACTGGCTTATAATTCCAATGAATTCCTCGCTAAAATTTCAGATAAACTATATGCTTTTGCGGCAGTCGGAAATTATAACGAAGATAATGCAGAACTGATAATTGACAAGATCAATGCTGTGATATGTCACTCCCCACTATATATCCAGAACTGCGGAATTGATTCGTCCGTCTGTGCCGCATCTGTTTCTTCCGCAGCAAATGCTGATATAGACGGAATTATCAGAAATCTCAATGAAAAAATTACAGATAAGATACGCCAGTTGTCTGAAAAACGTGAAGATCCTCAGTATTGTACATTCCTGAATACAAGAAGCAAAATGTATCTTGAACCCAATAATGACTGGGATGCACAGAAAATATGCCGTGATTATCACCTCAGTTACGGACATTTCCGTGCTACATACAAGGAGCTTTTTGACATCAGCTTTCATAAGGATCTCATTGCAAGCAGAATTACTTATGCTAAGTATCTGCTTATCACTACCTCAGTAAGCTTATCCGCAATTGCCTACAAATGCGGTTATGATGATGAAAAGTACTTCATGAGACAATTCAGACAGCTTACAGGATTCACACCTAATAATTACAGGGATTCGAAAAAGTCCTCATAAGGAAGATAATTATGAAAATCGGAATTTTAGGAACCGGAATAATAGCCGGAAAAATGGCAGAAACTGTCAACAGAATGAAAGATGTACAGCTTTACGCTGTCGCATCAAGAACTGAGAGCAAAGCACACGATTTTGCTGTAAAATTCGGTGCAAAGAAATACTATGACAGCTATGAAGCTCTTGCAGACGATGAAAATATTGATCTTATCTATATCGCTACACCGCATTCACGGCATTTTCAGGATTCTGTCATGTGCCTTGAAAAAGGTAGGAATATCCTCTGTGAAAAGCCCTTTACCGTAAATGCATTACAGGCAGAAAAGGTTTTTGAACTTGCAGAAAAAAGAAATCTTTTTGCCGGAGAAGCCATGTGGACACGTTTCATGCCCATGCGTTTTACTCTTGATAAAATTCTTTCAGAAAATCCTGTTGGCAGAATCACTTCTCTTACTGCAAACACAGGATATTCAATCGCCGGAATAGAACGTATAAAAAATCCTGATCTTGCCGGCGGAGCGCTCCTTGATGTAGGAATATATCCTCTGAATTTCGCTGCAATGGTTTTCGGTCACAACATTACCGATGTGCGTTCATCCTGTGTAAAAAACGAATACGGCGTGGATATGCAGAACAGCATTATTCTCACATTTAACGATTCTGAAACAGCTTTACTTCACAGTACTGTCTGTGCAAATACAGATCTTCTGGGCGTAATTTACGGTGAAAATGGACGTATCGAATTCCGGAATATCAACAATTGTGAGGGAATTACCGTTATACAGAATAACGGCGAAAGAACAGAACATCTGACTCCTGAGAGTATTTCCGGCTATGAATATGAAGTTGAAGCTGCATGCCGTGCCATAACCGAAAGAAAAACAGAATGTACCGAAATGCCTCACAGCGAAACGTTATTTATAATGAAACTTATGGACAGACTCAGATATGACTGGAATATCGTTTATCCTTTTGAGTGAATAATGGCGAACCGGAAAATTCCGGTTCGCCTTCTTTTATTGCTTCAGCAGTTTTATTATCACCATATAAACGCTTTTATATTATAATATATAGACACAATAATATTGTCAACAGTGTGAAACTTTTAACACTTTTGCGATTGACATACTTTTTCAGATATGGTAAAATATTAGAATACAGCAATTTTGTTGCAGGAGGAAATTATATGAATATACCTGAAATTTTTGCGGAAAATGTTTTCAATCATGAGGTTATGAAAGCAAGACTTCCCAAAAATATATACAAGTCTCTTTTGAATACAATCAATAACGGCATACCAATGGATATGACTACAGCCGATATTGTTGCTAACACGATCAAAGACTGGGCTATCGAAAAGGGCGCAACGCACTATACACACTGGTTCCAGCCGCTTACAGGATCTACAGCTGAAAAGCATGATTCCTTTATCAATACAACTCCCACTGGAAATGCTATTATGGAATTTTCCGGAAAAGAGCTTGTAAAAGGTGAACCTGATGCTTCCTCCTTTCCTTCAGGTGGTCTGAGACAGACAAGTACTGCAAGAGGATATACAGCATGGGATCCTACATCATACTGCTTTGTAAAAGAAGGCAGTCTTTACATTCCTACTGTTTTCGTATCATATACAGGTGAAATCCTCGATAAAAAGACTCCACTTCTCCGTTCTATGGACGCTCTCAGCAGATCGGCAGTACGTTTTCTGAAAATATTCGGAAACGACAGAGTTACAAGAGTCACCTCCACAGTCGGCGCTGAACAGGAATATTTCCTTATTGACAAGAATATGTACGATCAGCGTGAGGATCTTATCCTTACTGATAGAACGCTTTTCGGCGCAAATCCTCCTAAGGGACAGGAGCTTGACGACCAGTATTTTGCTAATCTCAAGCCGAGAGTTGCAGCATATATGGCTGATCTTGATATGGAACTCTGGAAGCTTGGCATATATTCCAAAACAAAGCATAACGAGGTTGCTCCGGCTCAGCACGAAATGGCTCCTATTTTTACAACCTCTAATCTTGGTACCGATCAGAATGAGCTTACAATGGAAGTTATGAAAAAGATTGCTCTCAAGCATAATCTTGTTTGTCTTCTTCACGAAAAGCCTTTTGAAGGTGTAAACGGTTCCGGTAAGCATAACAACTGGTCTATGTCCTCAAATGACGGTCAAAATCTTCTTGATCCCGGCGATACTCCGATGGAGAATCTCCAGTTCCTGACAATACTCTGCGCCCTTATCAAAGGTGTTGATGAGTACGCTGATCTTATGCGTATTTCTGCCGCTTCTGCCGGAAACGATCATCGTCTTGGTGCAGATGAAGCTCCGCCTGCAATTGTTTCTATGTTCCTTGGCGAAGAACTCGACGCTGTTCTCAAAGCTATTGAAGAAGACGGTGTATACAAAACTCAGACAAGTACATTTGAGATCGGTGTAAATGCACTTCCTTCTTTCCCGAAGGATTCAACCGACAGAAACAGAACTTCTCCTTTTGCTTTCACAGGTAATCGTTTTGAGTTCCGTATGGTTGGTTCATCCGATAATATCGCATGTCCTAATGCACTTCTCAATACAATTGTTGCTGAGGAGCTCAGCTGGTTCTCCGACGCTCTTGAGCCATTTCAGGGTACTGAAAACTTCGAGGTCGAGGTAAAAAATCTCCTGAAAAAAGTACTTAAAAAGCACAGAAGAATTATCTTCAACGGCGATGGATATTCTCCGGAATGGGTAAAGGAAGCAGAACGCAGAGGACTTCCTAATTACGCTTCTACAGTAGATTGTCTCCCGCACTATACCGACGAAAAGAATGTGAAGATTTTCCGTAAGTTCAATATATACACACCAAATGAACTGAAAGCAAGAACTGAAGTTTTACTCGAAACATATTCCAAGACTATCAGCATTGAAGCTCGTACCATGATCGAAATGGCAAGAAAAAAGCTTCTTCCTGCAACTTTTGATTATATTCAGCATGTTTGCAGTTCGATTTCTCTGAAAAAACAGATCGGCATGAGCTGCATTTCTGAAGAAAAAATTGCAAATAAACTTAATACCCTTGCTGACAGCTTCTATGATTCTATAGAAAGACTTGAAAAGCAGCATGCGTCTGCTGGCAAAATCAAGGATATCCAGCAGCAGGCTGAGTATTTCCATGACTATGTTCTTGCAGAAATGACTATAATGAGAAATATTGCAGATGAAATTGAAATGAATATGCCTTGTGATAAGTGGCCAATCCCGACCTATACCGCAATGATTTATAATATATAAAAGAAAATCTCACACTGATATTCGGTGTGAGATTTTTCCGATTATTGCATAATTCATTAAACATCGGAAATATTCCCGGAAAATTAGTCTATTAATTCAAAAAAAGAAAATTGGTCTTCAAAAAACTTGACCTTTATTTAAATTTATGTTATCATATAATTTATAATACATGAAATGAAAGGTAAAAATATGCTATTTAATGAACTTAATCTGTCCCAGGAGCTTCTTGACGCCGTTGATGAACTTGGTTATCAGGACATGACGGAAATTCAGCAGCAGAGCATTCCGCTTCTGCTTGAAGGCTCTGACGTCGTGGGACTTTCAAATACCGGAACAGGAAAAACTGCGGCTTTCGGTATTCCGGCTGTGGAAAGCATAACAGAATCCGACAGAAAACGTGTTGCCGTTCTTATACTCTGCCCTACCCGTGAGCTCGCAATGCAGGCAGCTGATGAAATGCGGAAATATGCTAAATTCAAGCATTGTGTAAGAATATGTGCTGTTTTTGGCGGAGCAAGCATGGAAAAACAGATACATGAGCTTAAAAGGGGCGCAAATATCGTTATCGGTACACCCGGACGTGTTCTTGACCACATACGCCGCCGTACACTTAAACTTGATAATCTCAGATGTCTTATCCTCGATGAAGCTGACGAAATGCTGAATATGGGCTTCCGTGAGGATATCGAATCAGTACTTGCTGAATCTCCGGAAGACAGGCAGACTGTTCTTTTCTCGGCAACAATGCCGCCTGAAATTCTTGCGATAACTGAAAAATATCAGAACGATCCTGTTAAAGTCAAAATAAAGTCTGCGCAGAAAACTGTAGAATCAATCAAGCAGTTCTATTTTGAAGTTCCTATGGGCAGAAAAACTGATGCTCTTAAACTTCTTCTGGCTGCATACTCCCCTACCTCAGCAATGATTTTCTGCAATACCAAAGCTATGGTAGATCAGCTTACGGAGGAGCTTATAAAAAGCGGATTCCGTGCAGCAGGACTTCACGGAGATATGAAACAGGTTCAGCGTACACAGGTTATGAACGGTTTCAAGAGCAAATCTACAGAAATTCTTGTTGCTACCGATGTCGCTGCAAGAGGAATCGACGTAAACGATGTTGAAGCTGTTTTCAATTACGATCTTCCTCAGGATAATGAGTATTATATCCACCGTATCGGACGTACTGGCCGTGCCGGAAAAGAAGGCGCTGCATACACAATCATCAGCGGCAGACGTCAGCTTTTTGATTTGAGAGCTATTGAGAAATTTACCCGTGCAGAAATAACACAGCTTCCGCTGCCAGATAAGGATGAGATCACTGCACTGAAAATGGATTCCATTGTACAGGAAATTTCAAGTGCAGAATCTGTACATCAGGCATATATGATCCTTGACCGTCTTGCTGTTCAGGGAATCGACAGCAGAGAAGCCGCCGCACGCCTTATCAGCAGCAAAATTAACGATGCAGTTAAAAATCTGCCGGAATTCAAGGCTCCCGTTCCGCTCAGACACGGACGAAGAAAAGACTGCAAAACAGTCAAAGTCGATATTAATATCGGAAGAAACAAAAGAATTGCTCCGAACTTTATCATTGCGGCTCTTACTGATGCAACCGGAATGTCCGGACGTGATTTCGGCAAAATTGATATCTTTGATGCACATACAACTGTTGAAGTACCGGAAACCGAATCTGATTATATTATCGACAGTACAAATTCCATGAGAATAAATGGTCATCAGGTAGAAGTAAAACTTCTCACTGAGGATCGTATCAGAGAAAAGCCGGCTCGTCGTGAAAAATCATCAAGAGCACCGTTTGACCGACGTAAATCTGCCTACGGAAACAGAAAAAAACAGGATATTTTTTCTGATTACATACCAAACCGTAAGAAAAGAACCAAAAAAAGACATTAAGGAGATGTAAATATGGCTCAGAATAAAAAAAATGATAATCTTCCGGAAAATGGAAAAAAACTCTGGCTCAGAATAGCTGTATTGCTCATAGCATTTATTATGTT
>JAFXEJ010000036.1 GCA_017513795.1 Ruminococcus sp. | reverse complement strand
TCAGTTTCGGCAGTAATGCTTATGCATGTCACAGCATTTTCGCCGATTCCCGCTGAATCAGTTACGGATGCAACTAAGGAAGTCGTCATAGACGGACTTACCTACGTTTACGTTCCGGATTCTCCCGGAAAAAACGAGTGTACCGTACAGCTTGTATACGACGATGCTAACAAGCAGGTCACAAAGCATGATACCATTGTTATTCCTGAAAAAATCGGAGATTACACCGTTACTGCCATAGGTGATGACAAACAGGGTATCGTAATTTCAAGAGATATCAACTTAACACCTGTTGAAACTATCAAGCTTCCGAACACTATCAAGGAGATCAACAAGCGTGCTCTTGTTGATTCGGATATGCCGCATTTTACAAAGCTTTATGTTAATATCAGTAATCTTGAAGATGTCGGTGTTGATACTTTTGGTCTTTACACGAGACTTACAGAGGTATATGCTTATGATATGTTGGACAAAGCCTATTATCCTACATCGGACGATCTTGATAAATTCAGGGAGCTTGTCGGGATTGAACATATAAAATTTCAGAATATGGAAAACAGACCGGACAACTTCATGGTAAGTGAAGAAGAATACAAAAAGAATAAGTGTGTAAATGGCAGACTCCAGTTTATCAATGAAGCTGCTTGTTCACCATACACCAGAAAAATAGGCTATCTTTATGCTGAAGAAGCTGTTAAAAAGTATGATATAGATAATCCGAATCTTAATATGCTTCAGAAAATGGAGAAGATCACCAACTTCATCCGTTCAAACAGCCGTTACTGCATCCTGTTTCCTTATAATGAAGATCAGTCAAAATGCCGTGAAATGATGAATCTTTCAGGTTCAGCAATGTCAACTATAGGATTCCATTCCGGAGTCTGCGGGGGATTAGCGCATAGCTTTGAAGTTCTTTGCAGAGCTGCCATGGGACATGATAAAGTTGATAAAGATTTTGATGTGCTCTGTGTAGGAGTTCCTGGTCACGCTCTCAACGGTGTAAGATTGACTCATTCTGACGGCAACGAAGGCTATTACATGGTTGATAATACTTCAACTTCATTCATGCAGGGCGTTGGCAAAACCTGCGTTGGTGACTATGGTAACAAAGATTCAGGATATACTTACACAGGATATATCTATGGTGTATTCGGTTCGATAGCTGAATCAGACGCGTCAAACCGCGATATATATGTTGTAGAAGATCCGAATACATTCTTTGAAGGAATTTCATTTGTATATCTTCGTGATGAGACTAATGACGCTCTTCATATCGAAATGGAAGACAAAAATGATCCCGATAACGATTACATTAATTTCACTTCATATCCAATAACTTCACCAACCTTCTATCTTGAACAGCTTCCGTTTACAAAAGTAGGAAACAATCAGGGCGGTAATGGTATGAACCTGTATGTTGAACCGAATATGTATCACAGTTTCAGAATATCAAACTCCAAGGGAGAAGCTGTATTCAGCGGAGATGGTGAGCATAAATTCAAGCTTGGCGATACTGAGTATGTATGTACAATTACTACAAGAGAGTATAATTCTGAGACACCATACGGAATAGTTGAACCGCATACAGCATATAACAACTATTTTGAAGTAGTTATAAAACAGCTTTCAGAGGATCCTGAGCCTGATAAATATAAACCAATAACAACAATACACAAGACAACAACTACTACCACCACAACTACTACAAAAACAACAACTACAACAACCAAGAAGCCTACTACTACGACTACTAAAAAATCTACTACAACAACCAAGAAGCCTACTACTACATCGACTACATCTACTACTTCTACAACAACAACAACTACACCCACTCCGGCAGCTGTTGACGGCGATGCTAACGGTGACGGAATAGTTCTTCTCTCAGACGCTATACTGATTCTTCAGTGGCTCGGAAACCCAGACAACTACGCAATTCCTGAATCACAGCTCGAAGCAGCAGACGTCTACGAAAGAGGCTCTGGTCTTACTTCTATGGATGCTCTCAGTATTCAGAAATACCTGCTTAAACTGATTGATGCGCTTCCTGTCAAATAAAAAATTCTGATATAACAGGTGCTTTGAGTTCAGAAAAAGATTTTCCAGACAGATTCTGATACAGGAGATATTGAATTGAAAATTGTTTCCAGAAAAATAATATTAAAAGAAGATTTTGTGTTAAAATAATGAACAGTAACAGCAAAAAATGGAAGGGTTGACAATATTTTTATAATAGCTTATAATGATTGCAGAATCAATTAGATTGGTTCTGCAATTTTTTTTGGAGGTTTTGATATGAAATTCAAACGAATCGTCAGTGCAGCATTGGCATTATCAATGGTTGTGCCATTTATTGCTCCAGATGTCAAAATATTTGACATTACGGAAGCTTATGCTGAAACTGAAACAACAGCCCCGACAAGCGGCGAATGCGGCGCAGAGGGCAGCAACGTTACATGGGATCTCAGCAGCGACGGAACTCTCACTATCAGTGGTGAGGGAGCTATGGCTGACTGGGAATCACTCAGCTCACTTCCGTGGGCATCTTATGCAGATGATATTGTAACCGTCGTTATTGAAAAAGGTGTTACAACTATCGGAAAAAGTTCATTCGCAAAATCGAAAAAATTAACCTCGGTAACAATCCCTGACGGTGTTACAACTATCGGAATTGATGCTTTTGCGCACTGTATCAGTCTTTCCGATGTTACAATGCCGGACAGCGTTACAAGTATCGGAAAATATGCATTTTATAACAATGACAGCCTGACTTCGTTACCGCTTTCAAAAAATGTTAAAAGCATTGGTGAATATGTTTTCAGCTCGTGTAACAGTTTAACTGAAATAACAATTCCTGATACTGTTACAAATATCGAAAAACACGCATTTGAATCCTGTCATAATTTGACTTCTTTAGTGATTCCTGAAAGTGTTATGGACATTGGTGAAAAAGCATTTAATGATTGTGAAAATCTTACTTCGGTAGAATTGGATGCTGACATTATTACAATTGAAAACGCTGTATTTAATGACTGTAAAAAACTGGCTTCAATCACAATACCAGACAGCGTCTTGTTTATTAAGGAAAGTGCGTTTAGTAATTGTTTGGAATTAAAGGAAGTAAATCTGCCTGCCAAACTCAGAACCATTGGAAAATACGCATTTGCTGATTCAAAGAGCCTTACTTCAATCACAATACCTGAAAGTGTTACAGAAATCGGAGAAAGTGCTTTTGCAAATTGTACTGTTTTAACTGATGTGAAATTACCAGAAAATATCACAGCTATCCCTCCTGGTTTATTCTTTGGATGTAATAGTCTGCCATCATTTACAATTCCAGAGACTGTTACATCTATCGGAAAAAGCGCATTTGAAGGATGTGTTAGTATAACATCAATCAAAATTCCTGAAAGTGTTACAGTTCTTGGAGAGAGGGCATTTGAAGGATGTGTTAATATAACATCAGTTGAAATTCCTGAAAGTGTCACAGTTCTTGGAGATGGTGCATTTATGGGCTGTATCAATTTGACATCAATTACACTTCCTTCAACTCTTACAGAAATCCAGTATGCTACATTCGGTTCATGCATACGTCTTAAGGAAATAACAATTCCTAGCACTGTTACAACAATTGGTGAATATGCTTTTAATGGATGTGAAAGTCTGACTTCAATAACAATTCCTGACGGCGTTAAAACTATAAAAAACGGTGCTTTTGAGGATTGTTCGAATCTCGTTTCGGTTTCTATTCCGGAAAGCGTTGAAATTATAGAAGGAGCGGCATTTTCTGATACAAAATGGCTTTATGCTAAAAGAAAAGAAAATCCTCTTGTAATTGTAAACGGATTAGTAATTGACGGTTATGCTTGCGAAGGAGATATAGTAATTCCTGATGGCGTTACATATATTTCTGAAAATGTTTTCTACTTTTGCAAAAATATTCCTACAGTTACTATACCAGTCAGCGTTACAAAGATTGACAGAAAAGCCTTTCCGGATGGAATTAAACTTACTGATGTGTATTATCTGGGCTCAGAAAAAGAATGGAATAATATAGATTATGACTATAATGATGGATTGGAAAAAGCAACGATCCATTATCTGAACGTCGCACCTAAGGTGGTTTATTCTGGAGATTGCAGCGCAGAAGGAAGCAATGTAACATGGACGATCCGCAGTGATGGTTCTCTCACTATCAGCGGTGAGGGTTCAACTTTAGATTGGGACTTTGAAACCATGCCGTTCAAAGACTACGGAAAAGATATTCTCAGTATTGTCATTGAGGATGGCGTTACAAGAATCGGTAACTATGCTTTTGGTTATCTGGATTATGTGAAATCAGTAACTGTTGAAGACGGCGTTGTTGATATCGGAGAAAGTGCTTTTGCCAGCTGCGAATCTCTGACTGAAGTTTCACTTCCGAACAGTTTAACAAATGTCGGAGAATACGCATTCTGGGGATGTGAAAATCTGACTTCAATTACAATTCCTTCGTCTATTACAACTATTAATTCATGTACTTTCAATGGCTGTGAGAAACTGCCTTCTATTGTAGTTCCAAAGAACATCACAAGCATCGAATATGGTGCATTCGACGATTGTAAAGCTATGGAAACAATTACAATTGAAAATCCTGAATGTGAAATCAATGATTCGGCAAGTACAATTTACTCTGGTATAACGATTTACGGTTATACAGGCTCGCCGGCTTATGATTATTCTGAGAAAAATTACAGAAAGTTTGTTAGCATCGGAGAAGTAGAGAAGCCCGTTACAACAACTACCACATCCGCAACAACAACTACTACAATTATCACAACAACTACTTTGACAGGAAAAACTACTGTAACACGTTCAGATATTGGTACAACAACAAGAAAAACAACTACAAGAAAAACAATTCCAACTACAACAGCTACTTCAACTTCAACTCCTTCCACAACAACAACTACAACGACTTCAACTACCTCTACAACAACAACTACAACGACTTCAGCTCCTTCCACAACGACTACTACGATAACATCAACTTCAATTTCAACAACCACCACTACTGCTGGCGAAATTAAAGTAATAGCAACCGGTGATTGTGGTGCAAGAGTTACAAATGTAACATGGACTCTCTACAGCAACGGTACTCTCAATATCAGCGGAAAGGGCGAAATGGCTGAATGGAACGTGTCAAGTGATATAACATGGGGCGACTATTTAAATGATATCAAAAATGTAATTATCGAAGACGGTGTTACAAGTATTGGCCGTCAATCATTTTACAAATGTAAAAATATGAACTCTATAACCATTCCTGATAGTGTTACAAATATTGGCGAATGTGCATTCTGGGAATGTGAAAATCTTACTTCAATTACAATCCCTGAAAATATTACGGCTATTAACGGCTATACATTTTGTTCTTGTATAAATCTGACTTCTATTACAATGCCTGATGGACTTACATGTATAGGTAATAGCGCATTTGATGATTGTGTGAAATTATCTTCAGTTTCAATCCCTGCAAACGTTACAAAAATCGGATATAATGCATTTGAAAATTGTAAAAGCCTGACTTCAATTACAATTCCCGAAGGAATTACAGTTATTGATGATGCTACATTTAAGAATTGTATAAACCTGACTTCTGTTAACATTCCGGACGGTGTTGAAACTATCGGCAATTCTGCATTCGAGAATTGTGAAAATCTGACATCAGTTACAATTCCGGAAAAAGTTACGTCTATCGGAGATTCTGCATTCAGAAGCTGTAAAAAAGCAACTTCACTTGCGATTCCGGATAGTGTTACAAGCATTGGTGAATCAGCATTCAGAGAATGTGAAAGCCTGACTTTAATTAAAATCCCTACGGGTGTTACAACTATTAAAAGCTGTGCATTTTATGATTGTAAAAATGCAACTACAATTATCATTCCAGATACTGTTACAACTATTGAAGAACTTGCATTTATTCGCTGCGAAAAAGTAGAAGAAATCAACATTCCGGATAGTGTTACAAGCATGGGCAGTGCTGCATTTGGTAACTGCTGTAGCCTTACTTCATTTGAATTTCCTGCAAATATAAAGGTTATTCCTTCGGAAATTTTATTTGATTGTAATAAAATCACATCAGTTACTATACCTGATGGTGTTACAACTATTTCAGGCTCTGCATTCAAAGAATGTAAAAGCTTATCTTCAATTACGATTCCTGAAAGTGTTACAACTATCGAAGCATTTTCGTTCAGCGGCTGTGAAGCTATTACTTCATTTACAATTCCAAAGAATGTTACGAATATTGCAACTCACACATTTTCTAATTGTAAAAATCTGGTTTCAATTACAATTCCCGATGGAGTTACAAGCGTAGGCGGATCTGCATTTGCAAATTGTGAAAAACTGCCTGCAATTTCGCTTCCGGATGGAGTTACAAGCATCAGCGGATTTGCATTTAGTAGATGCAAAAGTCTTACATCTATTACTATTCCTGAAAGTGTAACAAGTATCGGCGAAGCTGCATTTGAATATTGCGACAATATATCTTATATTGTAATTCCGGCGAATACTGAATATATCGGATATAATACATTCAGAGGCTGTACGAATCTTGCTTCAATTGCAATTAAAAATCCAGAATGTAAAATCAACGAGTCAAATGATACTATTTATAAAAATGCAACTATCTACGGTAATGCAGACTCAACTGCTCAGGCTTATGCTGATCAGTTCAACAGAAATTTTGAATTACTGTCTGAATTTGTGATAACTACCACAACAACGGCTACCACAACAACGACTACCACTACTACCACCACCACAACAACAACTACTACAAGTACAACAACTACTAACACAAATGATATAATAGCATCCGGCGAGTTCAGTGATTACGGCAGTGACCTTAAATTCACACTTGACAACGAGGGAAATCTTAGTGTAGACGGTGAAGTTTCAAAGGATGACTGGGATGTTCTTCCGTTACTTCCGTGGGATACTTTACAGGATGAAATTGTAAATGTAGTTCTTGAGGATGATGTTGCATATATCGGAGAAAGTGCATTTATCAGCTGTGCAAAGCTCACTTCGATTACAATAAAAAATAGTGAATGTGAACTTCCTGATTCTGCGGACGCTATTTCTGAAACGGCAACTATCTGTGGCTATGAGGGTTCAACCGCTCAGGCTTATGCTGAGAAGTATGGCAGAAAGTTTGTACCACTTGAAAAGTCTGAGGATATTCCATGTGATATTACAGGCGACGGAATTGTAAGCGCATCAGATGCTACATTAGTACTCAGCGCATATACTGTTATCGGTTCCGGAAGTAAATCTCCTCTCACCGAAGCACAGACAAAGGCGGCAGATGTTGACAAGGACGGTATTATTACCGGTTCTGA
>JAFXEJ010000035.1 GCA_017513795.1 Ruminococcus sp. | reverse complement strand
ACAGCATATTATATTTCAGGTTTTCCAATGGATTTAATTCACGCCTTCGGTACTGTGATTTTCATAATGCTTGCCGCAGAACCTATGCTTGAGAAAATGGAGAGAATCAAAATCAAATACGGATTGATTGAATACCGTCAGGAAAGTGAGAACATACATGGATAATAATTCGAATTTCTTTACTAATTTCAAATGTGAGTATTTCCCGTGTCATAATGTAAATAACACGGAGAATTTCAATTGTTTATTCTGTTATTGTCCTTTATATAGTCATTCGGAATGTGGTGGAAATTATTGCATAACCGAAAATGGAATAAAGGATTGCAGTAACTGTACGCTTCCGCATAAAGCTGAAAGCTTTCAGTATATTATGGATAAGCTTAAGGGAATCTCTAAAAAAACTTTTAGTTATGCACGTCATCTACTTCGTCAACGCGCCCCTAATCAAACGAGGGTTAAAAATGATAATTAATGAGGAGAGATTTTATATGGGACAGATTCTTGAAACTATTATGCTTGTTTGTTTCGGTTTTTCATGGCCATTGAATGTAATTAAAGCTTATAAAACAAGGCAACTAAAGGAACAAGCCTTCCGTTCATCATTCTTATCATAATCGGTTACATAGCCGGAATATCAGCAAAAATAATCACAGGACAAATAAACTATGTCCTTATCGCATATATTCTGAATCTGGCAATCGTTTCAGTTAATATTGTCATTTATTTCCGAAATGCTGCGATTGATAAAAAAGCTTCTGAAAACTCAATGAAGATATAATATAAATACCCCATGCAAAATATGATAATTCTGCATGGGGCTTATACTTTGTCTAATCATTTAATTTCAGGAAAGATTTTCAGTTTTTCTCAACCGGTCTGTTTTTCTTCCCTATGGGTGACGGCATTTGGTCGTCCTTTCTGTGTTATTGATTGTTTTATTATGCACCTCTGTTGCGGAATTTCAGACTGATAATGCTTATAATAATGCAAACCAAAGAGATAAGCATTATCATTCCCCATGCGATAAGGAGGTTGGAAGCAACGCAGTCGTATACATCTTCAAGTTCAACACGGCGAACCTCGGGGAAGATAAGGCTCATTTTAAGCGGAAGCTCCTCGCTGTTGAGATCAGCCACGCTTCCGAGAGCTGACATTCCCCATTTGCTGAAGGTAACATTTGCGATAACCTCAGACCAGCCTTCAAGGATAAAGAGAACACCGCTCATTACAAGCTGAAGAATAAGTACAAACGGCATTGCAGTCATAGCAACGTTTGGAGTTGAAGCAACTGAGGATATCATGATACCCATGATATCAGAGCCCCATACTACAAGGAAAAGCGTGATGAAATATTCAGCAACAGCCGGCATGATGATTCCGTCCGACGGGAAATCAATGAATACACAGCATATAGCCATAAGAATAGCCGACTGTATCAGGCAGATGAAGAAATCAAATATCACATGGGACATGATATAAGAGCTTATATGCAGACCTGAACGATATTCGCTTGTGATGGTGTTGTGCTCTTTGCAGATTCTCTGGATGGAATTGAAAATACCGATCCATATTGCCGCAGAAATAATTGCAAAGAATCCCGATTTTGTATCCTCATATGTAGAAAACATATTTTCACCAACGATAGAGCATACAAGGAATGAGATAACTGCCGCAATAAGTATGAATTTCCAGTCTTTCTGATTCATGAAAAGTCTGAAATTCTTTTTGATGTAGATGCTTGTCTGTTTTAATCTTTTTGTCATAATCAACCTCTCCTTGTCGCTTCAAATTTGTTGATAAACTCGTCAGCTCTGCCCTTGCCGCCTTCGTAGTTGATTTCCATAACTATCTCACTGAGCTTGTTAACGCCGAAGAATTTAAGAGCATTCGGTACATCGCCGTAAAATGCAAGATGTCCGACCTCGTCTGACTGGCTTTTAGCAAGAACTATAACCTTTGTGAACAATTCTGCCGCATCATCGGGAGAGTGAGAAATTACAGATACAACGCCGCCGCTTTCGGTACAGGATTTAAGGTTTTCCATGAGATCGACACGGCTTGCGAAGTCCATACCGGAATCCGGCTCGTCGAGGATAAAAATTTCCTGATCGCCGATAGCCTGAATTGCAACTTCAACACGTTTTTTCTGACCGCCGCTGAGGTTTTTTATAAGATTATTCCTGAGACTTGTAAGCATCATGCGCTTGATGATATCCTCGACACGCTGATGAATTTCATCGTTGGAATAATCTCCGGCAAGCTTGGAGAGTGCGGCGTCCTCGATTGTATGATATACGGTATCGTTGTCTCTCGTGCTTGAGAACTGTTCAACGATTCCGATTTTGTGTTTGAGCATTTTGAAGTTTTTGTAGAGATCCATATCGCCCAGCATAATTTTTCCGTTAGCACGATACTGACCGAGCAGCGCACGGAGGAATGTAGTTTTTCCGGCACCCGAACCGCCGAGAATGAGGATAAAATCACCGGATTCAATATCGAGGTGAATATTTCTGAGCAGAGTCTTTTTTCCGAGAGAGCCATGTCTGCGGACTTTTACATCTTCTATTCCGACGTTCATAACGACGGAGCGGTTGTTGTAATCAAGCTTTTCGGTATTTGTACGGACAACGTTGAAGATGATTTCATTTCCGAGGAAAATAAGCGAGGTATTGGCTATTTTTATAATATCGAAAGGATTAAGCACCTGTTCGCCGTTTATGAGGTTCTTGTTTACAGCGACGCCGTTGGTACTTCCGGTGTCGATAATTTTCCATCTGCCGTCCATCTGCATCTGAAGAAAAGCGTGATTTCTTGAAGCCATAAAGTCAGTGAGAGAAATTCCGCAGTCGATATTTCTTCCGATAGGAACCTGAATCTGACCTGACAGATCATAGCGGTACCATTGTTCGTTGATATTGAAGCTTGTGCTGAATATCGCAATGACTGCGTCAGGATGAGGAATGCTGAGATTATGTCTGTCGATTCTGAGGATATCTCCGTCAATCAGCCTGAGTGCTCTCGAACCACGCTCGTTTATTTTTTTCATATAAACGCCGTTGAAATAAGTGCCGTTGAGACTACCGTTGTCCTTATAGTGATATGAGTTGTCAGCGTATATAAATTCGCCGTGATCTCTTGATACTATGGCTGAATTTATCCTTATATCGGCAGTTGAGCCAGGAACGTCTCTGCCTACCCGCATATCGCCGTCAAGACTGACCATTCTCACGTTAGCGCCCGGTTCAAGGATCATGAGTGTAGCCGGTTTAGGCGGAAGCGGTTTGTAATATACAGTTTTATCGTTCATAAAAATTCTCCTGTAATTTATGGCAACGCCGCACAGAGTCTGTGCGGTATTGCTTTATCAATAATCAAGATCTGATGCTGATTCCGGAATAACCTTCCAGCCTTCGCCTTCAATATTTACAAGACATATCTGTGAAGTTTCTGATTCTGTTTCGCCGTCTTCATATTCAATAACATATGTGATATCGTATTCATAGCCTTCGCTGATAGAAATGTTAGTAGATATGTCATATTCACCAGCCATATATTCAAAGCCGAATTCTGCCATATTGATTGCATTTTTAGAGAGGCTATCGCCCTTTTCGACTTCGTCTACAGTTATGCTATATCCATATTCTTCCATGGATTCGTTATCATCAATATGATTTTCTTTTTCATAGTCATAGTCATCGGTATTCTTGTATGCATCATATACATCATCGGGCATAGTCAGCTGAGCAATGGTATCATAGGAGTCTGCATCAAAGAGAGCATCAGCGAATTTTTCTGCTGTCTTGTCCGGAGAACCGGAGATATCTTTATCCTTGTTCTTTTTGTTAAATAAAATTACAGCGATAGTTACAGCGGCAGCAACGATAACTGTCAGCAGAACAGCTGCGATGATAAGTCCCTTTGACTTCTTCTTTTTCGGCTGCTGATGTTCTGAAATGCCGTCAGTAAATGCGGAGTTGTCAGCGGTATTCTGTGAAAAAGGATTGACAGGCATAGGAGCTGGTACAGGCTCAACAGGTGTCGGGGATGGTACTGGTGCCGTTCTGACAGACGGAGTATCATCGCCTCTAAGACGCTTGATATCAGCAATCATTTCGTCGATAGATGCATATCTGTTCATCGGATCGTATGCACACGCTCTGAGAATTATCCTGCTGAATTCCGGAGAGGCATTCTTTGGCTGCGGGAGAGGTACGCCGCTCATTCGGAGATCAATAGCTTCTTCGGCAAGACGATCGTTTTCAAAAGGGAAGCAAAGATCATTCATCAGCTGATAAAGACAGATTCCGAAAGAATATATATCAGCCTGCTTGGTATAAACGTTATCGACGCTCTGTTTTGCCTTGTATATTTCCGGAGCGATATATCCCTCTGTTCCTGCAAATGAACGTGCAGAGGAAGTTGTTTTGGAAATATTGAAATCACCAAGCTTGTATGTTTTATCTTCGGGAGAATAGAAGAAGTTTGCCGGCTTTATATCACGGTGAATAACGTTGGCTTCATGTGCCGCCTGAATTCCTCTGCCGATATCGTGGGCAAGTTTGAGTACGTTGCTTTCAGAACGGCTGAAACGTCCTTCCTTGACCTGAGTGTGAAGACATTCAAGAAATTCCATACGGATGAGAAGAACATAACCTTCAGTATTATTCAGCTTGCGGATATCCTCGTCTTCATAACCGACGATATATTTGCATTTGCGGAGATTATACATGATTGAGGTTTCGTTTTCGGCAGCAAGACGCTTTTTTTCAAGCAGATCTTTCTTTTTCTGCTGATCGTGATAAAGAACATCATCAAGCGTGATAGGTTCTACCTTGAGAGCTGAAACGTCAGTACGATTTCCTCTTTTTGCTTCTATTTTATATACAGTGCCTGAAGCACCGGAGCCGATTTCTTCTTTAATATACCAGTTATGCCATAGGGGCTGCTGGATTTCCGCCATTATAGATTTCATATCAGCCATTTTGATTCCTCCGGACAATAATTTCAGCTGCATTTGAATGCAGGCATTCTGAGTATAATTATAACATATCTGCGGTGTTCAATCAAGAAGTTTTGTGAAAATTCGGTGAAAAGTACAATATCATCAATGTCTGTTTGTGAATAATGATACTGGGAAAAACGAGAACTCCCCGAACCATCCAGAATCGGGGAGTTTTAATATTCAGATATGTAAATATTAGTCCGTAAGCCTTGCTGGGGAAAGGGGTTATTTCATCCCGAGCTGACATATTATGACAACCACAGGTTGCGGAATAACTGAAAATGTCAAGCAGGTTATGGTTGAATGTCAGTTTGCTTTGTGCTATAATTTCCTTGTAGGCTTACAGTATCAATTTGAAAGGAAAATATATATGAGCTTTGGAAAAAATCTTCAGCATTTACGCAGACTCAACCGTAATATGACACAGGAAACAATTGCTGAAAAGCTTGATGTTTCACGTCAGACCGTTTCAAAATGGGAAAATGATGAGTGCAGACCCGAAATCGAAAAAGCAATAGAACTGTGCAGTCTTTTTAATTGTTCTCTTGATAATCTTTTCCGTGACGACCTCTGCGCCTTTGATGAAGCGTACTCGGATTTAAGAGTAGAAACTGTAGCCGCATTCCGCTATGTAATCTATACAGTAATCAGCGTGAATCCCGAGGGTGATGCTATTGACAGAATAATAAAAATTGCAAGGGAACACGGCGACGGCAATCCGAAAATTATCGGATGGGACTTCCCATATCTTTCTCAGGAACAGATTAACGTGTATAATATGCACGGCTATACCGCCGCATGGATTCTGCCGGAAAATATCACTCCTGATGGTCTGGAAATAAGAGAGCAGAAAACTCAGAAATATGCGGCTATACACATCGAAAAGCCGTTTGAGAATCCATTTGTGAGCATTCCTAACGCATACAAGACCATTGACGAATATATGAAAATAACAGGTCTGAAGCATGTCTGGGAGGGAGTAATTCCTTGTTTTGAAACTGCCGGAGAAAGTATGGATATCTATATCGCTTGTGAATAATACAGCAGAGCCGTAAATCTGCTTTTATTTTACTATTTTCTCAACAATTGTATTGACTAGTATTGAAATAAATCTTTCTTCAAGGAATGCAAATATAAACAGCAGCACAGGAAACAGAAATATTGTCAAGCCGATATCATTGCATAGCAGATATATAACCGCTGAAACTGAGATAGTCAGAATAAGCATCACCGCTGTATTGCATATCATGCAGATATCTGACTGCTTTTCAAATGTCATTTTCTTGTCTTTCTTCATATAGCACCTTTTTACAGAAATGACGCTGTTTTTGCTGGTTTGCTGACCTGTGTGCGTGCATATTCACTGAGTGGCCAGCCAAGAAGCTTCATGATTGTCAGTTCGTCAACAGCGTCACATACGGCATTGTGAGTCTCGTGATATGAATGATCTCCGGAAAGCATCCGCAGAATCGGTTCTACACCGTAATTGCGCTTCAGTCTGCCTGTACTGCAGCACTCGGCACATTCGGGAATCTTCCTGTTATATTGTCTGTATGC
This sequence comes from Ruminococcus sp., assembly GCA_017513795.1. Classification (GTDB taxonomy): domain Bacteria; phylum Bacillota; class Clostridia; order Oscillospirales; family Ruminococcaceae; genus Ruminococcus. Next base: position 7,195 of record JAFXEJ010000035.1, on the reverse strand, counting down.
AGCAAGCTTCATGATATCAAACCACATATAATTCTGCAATTCCGGCAGATGCTTGCAGTCAAACAAAGCGTTGTACGCAAAAATAAATCTGATGTTATATCTCTGTAACGAAGCTTTTAGCTGTTGAATCACTTTTGCACGGGTCTCTGTCAGGTCAGCCTTGATTATATGAAGCGCATCTGTATACATTCCGCCTGATCTGCATTCCGGAGAAATAATGAAGTACATTTTCGTGACAGGTTCAAATGAAGCAGAATCGGCTATAACAACGCCTATCGACATCACCTTGTCGGTCCATGTGGTTTCCGTATCAATTACAGCAAAATATTCTCTGTTCAACGGGTTGAGTGTTTTCACGGTCATCACCTCTTTAGTGATATTATAGCATAAACTTTTATGATATGCAAATATTTGCCGTAAGCTGTTCGAGTTAGAAAATCCATTGCATTCTGAGGGTATGTATGATATAATAAATAAACGCAAAACGGCGTGTAAATAAGAATTTGAGAGGAAGCGTGTGAATGAAAACCCGCAATAGTTGCTATACATATTTTAAGATAGTTGGAGACTTCAATCCTGATGATGTTTCCAAATTACTAAATCTCACTCCTGAGAAGTCTTGGAAAATTGGAGATGTGAGACGAAATGGAACTAAATATGATTTTGCTCTTTGGGAAATCGGAAAATGTACTGAATATGATGTAGAAGTAGAAAAACAAATGAGAAAAACCATTGCGGTGTTGCAAGACAAAATCTCCATACTGAATCAAATTAAACAGGAAAATGATGTTTCTTTTATTTTGGAAATTGTCCCCATGATTTATGCTGGTGATATCAATCCGTGTCTCAACCCAACTCTGGATATAATTGATTTTTGCCATGCAACAAGAACAGAAATAGATATAGATATGTATATTTATGATTCAGATAGCGAATAATCAATACCTATCTCAACTTATCTAACCGTCTGCTGACAGCAACAACAAGTTGCTTGATAGAAAAAGCTCAATGTGATATACTGTTATCGAGGTGATAAATAATGGAAACAAAAGAAATAATCCGTGAACTCCGCACAAAAAACAACTTATCTCAGGATGAGCTTGCAGAGAAGGTTTTCGTGACACGTCAGGCGGTTTCACGCTGGGAAAACGGCGAAACTATCCCGAATACAGAAACGCTGAAGCTTCTTTCAAAGTTGTTTGATGTCTCGATAAATACGCTTCTTGGCTCTCCGAGAGAGCTCATCTGTCAGTGCTGCGGAATGCCTCTTGAGGATTCAGTTACAAGCCGTGAAAAGGACGGCGATTTCAACGAGGATTACTGCAAATGGTGCTATGCTGACGGCGAGTATATGTACAGCGATATGGACGATCTTATTGATGTTTGCGTGAAGAATATGGTCAGCGAGGAACATCCGGAGCAGGAAATTCGTTCATATCTGAAAGCGACTCTGCCGAAGCTTGACTACTGGAATCGTTACAGGGAACTCGGCGGAAACGGTGCTTTTGAGGAGTTCAAGAAAGTTCTTATTGATGAGATCAATGCTCTGAATATTGAGGGTATGCCAAAGCTTGAAAAGCTGAATGCACTTGTGGGCAGTTACATCAATCTTGAATACAGACTTCCAAACGGAAGAAGTGTAAAGTATCTGGACGATAACGCTACATATCTCGGAAATCAGCTTGAATGTGAGTTCGGCGGTGACAGATGTTTCGGTATCGCCGCAAACATGGAGTTTATTCTCGTCTGCACCTATGAAGCAAACGGAGAAAATCCGGAACTTCTGATTTACAAAAAGAGATGAACAGCAAAGAATCCCAGAACTGCATTATGTCATTAAGCTAAGAAAACACCGCATAAAGCCGTATGAACTGCTTTGTGCGGTGTTGTTTTATATTATAAAGTATAACAATTTCACGCCTTGCCGAATACTGCCGTAACGCACATATTTCCGTCTTTGATTTGTGCGAAAACCTCGCCGTTCATCTTGTGCATAAGCTGACGGCAGATATAAAGTCCCAGACCGCTGCCTTTCTGACTTTCGGCGTTTGTGCCTCTCCAGAAGCTATCAAAGATGTGCGGCAGATCAGTATCGGGAAGTGTACAGCCGCTGTTCTTTACAGTGACAAGAATACATCCATCCTCCTCTGAGAAGTCTATGGAAATTTCCTTGCCGTCGCCGTATTTTATAGCGTTTTCGATTATATTCTGTACAACTTCAACGCTTCGGTCAAGGTCGCCGCTTATAAGGCAATTGCTGTATTCTCCGACAGTAAAATCCGTTTTTATAAGCGACAGCTTTTCTGTGTAGTAAGCATTTATATTCGTCACCAGTCCGGAAAGATAAAACTCGCCCATATTAACGTCAAGACTTAAAAAATCCTCTCTCGAAGCAGTGATGATTTCGGAAACATAGCCCTCGATTTCGTCAGCCTTTGCGTTTATATTTTCAGCGATTTCAAGTTGTTTTTCCTTATCGGTATAAAGTCCCCTTGAAAGTGCTTTTGAATACAGCTTTATAGCTGACAGCGGCGTTTTTATGTCGTGCGAAAGGGAGAGCAGAAGCATTTTCTTTTCCCTTTGCAGATTTAATTCACGATCTTTCTGCTGCTCCATATTTTCACGGAGCATATCTACGCCCCATACAAAACGTCCGAAAAATTTATTTTTCGATTCCTTTACCGGTGCGGTAAGATTTCCCTTTGAAAGCTCGTAGGGAATATCGGTCAGCTTTTCAAATGGGGCAAGAATTTTAAATCTTACATACAGCATAACTGCAATAATCGCCGCAGACATTACACCAAGAAATACGTTTACAACAAGTATTTTTTCAGACCTGTCTGTACTGCTGTCAGTCGTATAATCAAAGCGGTACAGTTCGCCGTTTATTTCACGGATGACGTAGTCGCTGTCGGAATTGTAGAAATCCTCGCTGTATTCCGTAACAGCCGTTACAAATTCACATTCCGAAACATCAGCGATATTTCCGTTTTCAATTTCACTGACAAGCCTTGAAACTTCTACAAGATATGGTCTGCCGCTGTCGAGGCTGTCACCCAGCAAAATCACATTTGCGGCAGCGAAAACTGCAATTATAACAGTTATCACCGCCAAGAAAATTCTGTTAAACGCTTTCATATTTGTAGCCTACTCCCCATACTGTCAGGATGTGCGCTGGATTTTTCGGATCATCTTCAATTTTCTGACGAAGCCACTTTATATGTACAGTAAGTGTCTGCTGTTCCGAAAAACTATCGCTTCCCCAGATCTGATTGAAAAGATATTCTTTTGTGAGAGCCTTGCCCTTATTTTCAATGAGCAGCACCAGTAAATCAAATTCCTTTGCTGTCATTTCGAGTTTTGCATCATTTTTGCAAACGGTACGGCTGACCTTGTTTATTTTTATATCGCCGCAGATGACCTCGTCAAGAGCGTATCTCCTCTTGAAAATTCCCGCAATTTTAGCCAGCAAAATGTCGATGTCATACGGCTTTTCGATATAATCGTCAGCACCGAGAACAAGTCCGTTAAGCTTGTCCTCTTTTTCGGTTTTTGCGCTTACTATTAGTATGGGAGTGTTGCTTTCCTCACGGATTTTTCTGCATACTGCAAAGCCGTCCATTCCCGGCAGCATTATATCAAGCACAACAAGCCTTGCCCCGTATTTTTCATACAGGGACAAGGCTTTTTCGCCTGTTTCCGCAACCGATACTGTGTAATTCTCAGCACGGAGAAAATCACACAGCAGATCGGCAAGCTCTTTGTTGTCTTCAACTATTAAAATATCGGTCATATTACCACCCTAATTCAAGCAGCCAGTTATTAAGCGCACGCTCACGCTCTCTCATCTGCGAATTGCTTTCGCATCTGCCGAGATTATATTCGCCCCTGATGTTGCCGTCAACGATATACATGACTCTTGTGCACTTTGCCGCAACCTTGACATCGTGAGTAACCAGCATGATCGTTGTACCATTATTGTTCAGCTTTGCGAGTTCCTCCATAACCTCATCGGAGGAAGTACGGTTAAGTGCGCCCGTAGGCTCGTCTGCGAAAATCATCTTCGGATTGTTAATCATACTGCGGCAGATACAGGCACGCTGAAGCTGTCCGCCCGAAACCTCGTTGATGTCGTTGTCAGCAATGTCGATAATGCCCAGCTTACGCATCAGATCCTGTCCACGCTGCGTAATTTCCTTGCGTGTTTCGTTGTTCTTACCTAATTGTACAGCAGGAAGTATGATATTGTCAAGTACCGTGAGATTTTTCAGCATATACATCTGCTGAAAGATAAAACCCATTTCGGCAAGTCTTAGATCTGCAAGCTCTTTTTCTCTTAATTTTGCAATATCCCTGCCGCAGAATTCTGCTTCGCCCGAGGTGATACCGTCCATTCCCGAAACGGCATAAAGGAGAGTTGATTTGCCAGAGCCGGAAGGTCCCATAATTGCCACCATTTCGCCTTCCTCAACGGAGAAATTCACGTTTTTGAGCACGTTATTCTGACGCTTGTTTACGATATATGTTTTGCAGAGGTCTTTTACTTTGAGAATATTCATAATAGTTTCCTTTCTTACTCAATGGCTGCAGCGTGTGAAGCCTTGATTTTTCTTGTATAAAGTGATGTCAGAACCGAGCTGAATATTGTTACAAAAAGGAGAATCAGAGGATATATTACAAAAACTTCAACAGGATTGATTTCATATTCAACGCCAAAGGCTGCGCCCATCATTTTAAATACAGGTGTGATAGATAATTTTGTGACGGGTGTTGAAAGAATAACGGCTATAATTGATGAGATAAAGCCGATAATTATAAATCTCATAGAGTGCCATGCTACTATGGATGAAGTCTTGAAGCCTATCGCCTTGAGAGTTGCGATTTCTCCCTGTTCTTTAGCGATAAACGAGCGTTCCATGAGAATGGTGACAAGTGCAATGATTATCGTAACAAGTGCAAGAGTAAGATACTTTACAGCGTCAATTGCTCCGGCTACACCTGTTGTGGCTTCAACCTGTTCGCCGGCAGTCGTGACGTCATCTTCGCCGTATATATCTTCCATCTTTTCAATTCTCTGAGCAATCGTCTTTTCGTCAGGGTTGTCTGTAAAGTCAATCTGAATAGCAAAGCAGCCTGTGTTCTGTGAGAAATCCACTTCTGCATCCTGATGAAGTCTTACTCCCTCGCCAAGGTTGTTCATGCTCTGATAGTAGCCGGTTACGATGTATTCTCTTTCGCCGAAGCTGTGGGAAATCGTGATAGTATCACCGATTCTGGCATCAAGCTTTTCTGAGACCAGAGGAGTTATCGCAACCTCATTTTTATTCTGCGGAGCTGTACCCTCGTGATACTCATACATATCGGCTGTAGTATTAAGACCGTAGAGCGTTATAGATTTAAAGCTTTTATCGCCGTGTGAAAGATTATATTTGAAAAGAACTTCCAGAGAACATTTGCAGGGCATATCATTTTCAGCCATTGTATTTTCAATATCATCAAGTGTTTTATAGAACTTTTCACGATCGCCGTTGGTAATAGCTTCCGTGATTTCTGTATTTTCAATTCCAAGGTAAGCATCACTTCTGTGAGTGCCAAAGACGGTGATAAGTTTCTCACTGCGGAGAGTGTTGGAAGTGTTTACAAGAACAAGAATGATTATCATACAAAGCGTATAAGTAAAAATTACTGAAAGATAACGTCTTGGTGCGCTCAGGATATCGTTAAGAGCCATGAAGAAAGAGGGTTTTCCTCTGGTTTTTGAAAGACTGATGATGCTCTTGCTTTTATAGCGTTCTCCTGTCTGACCATTTCTAATAGTGTCAATAGGAGTGAGCTTTTTTACCTTTGAAGTGCAGAAATAGCAGAAAAGCAATATTATAAGAATTAAAGCAGCAGAGCATAAAACGTTAGTCAGAAGTGTGTTTTCGCCCTTTATTACAATGGTTTTTGATACGTTGTCAAGAAGCATTTTACCGAATGGAATACTTGCAAGCATTCCGATAAATGCGCCTGTCACAGACATTGCAAGATACTTTATAAGATAAAGAAGCCGGATTTTTCTGTTTTTGATTCCGATAGCCTTCATAACTCCAATTTCTCTTAATTCTTCAGACAGAGTAAACGTAATTGTGAATTTCAGAACGACAAAAGCTACAAGAATAAGACAAACACTTATGACAAGAAGAACACCAGCAATTACCATGTCAAGAACATACGCCATCTTTAACATGGCTTTATCACCGTTGAAGATTATATCATCTGTGTCGTTGAGAAGCTTTGTAAGTTCATCGGAATCGTTTGTATTTATGTACCATAATGAACCGTATAGAACGTCTTTTTCATTTGCTGAATAGAAGTAGTCAAAATCCTTATCACTTAATAAGAAACGTGTCATTCCCATAAGGTCTGAGCCAAAAACGGCATCTTTACAGCTTTCTGCCACCCTGACATCAAGGGATCTGCTGCCGATTCTGATGGTGAGCGTATCTCCGACGTCAATATCAGTATCGGAAATAGCTTTTCCTGAAAGAACTACTGTACCTTCTTCAACCTCAGTGATCTCATCGTTATTCATATCAAAATATTTTGTCTTTGCATCGTCAAAGGACATGATGATCGACGAATTCTTGAATTCAGCTTCTTCTCCGTTAAAGATAAAGGCGTTGCTTTCCGTAAGAATTATTTCTTCGCAGCCGCAGTCGGTGACATATTCAGCACCCGTGAGCTTTTCCTTCATTGTTTGAGAAGTTTCTCTGCCCTTTAACGCAAGGGCAAAATCCGGAACATCTGCCATTTCGAAATAATTATCCAGCGCAGATGTAACGCTGATAATGTTATTCACACTTGACGATACGAACATTGTCGCAAGTATAATAAATATCAGCAGTATCACGTTCATTGCCTTTTTTCTTTTAAGGTCTTTTTTCAGTATATTCAGGTACATTCCTTTGCTCCTTTCATCGTTGTGAGTTCAGTATAGCATGGAAATTATTAAATAATCCTTAAATCCTTTTTATACGAACTTATTTTATCATATTTTGGATAAGAGTGCAATTCAGGAGCAAACAACGGATGTGTACAATTTTCGTGGGCAAACTTATTTTTTGTTTTATTTCTTATGTAGGGGCGGATGCCTACTGTCAAGAGTAACATGGTAAACACATGGTGTAAGGACATGGTATACAACTAAAGTCTT
>JAFXEJ010000034.1 GCA_017513795.1 Ruminococcus sp. | reverse complement strand
GGACAGAATGCCTATATTTACGGAAATAAGGTATACATGGATACTTCTCTTAATTCTGAAGGAAAGAAAATGGTTATACTTAATTCATGGAACTGTACTGAAACTGTATGGGATAACTATATGGCTTACGAAGACGGCGAACTTTTCTATACTGATGACGAAAAGGACAGATGGAATTACTATAACTGCAACGGTCTGACGTATGGTGATTCATCATTAGAAAAGGATCTTCCGCAGTAATCAAATAATGTTATCATAAATAATTTCAAAAAATTTTCAAAAACCTCTTTAAATTACCGGAAATATGTGATATAATATATGTGTATGAAATTTTCACGGCATTCCGTGTTGAAATAAGGAGTAAATATGAAAAGAATTTTATCATTATTATCGGCAGCGATATTTCTTCTGCCATTTATATGCGTAAACACACCGGAAGCAAAAGCCGTAAGCTTTCCACTGAAGTCGTCTATACGAAGCGAATCGGCTGTTCTGATAAATCTTGATGCAGATACAATAATTCATGAAAAAAATGCTGATACAAAACAGATGCCCGGTCCTCTCGTAAATATCATGACAGCTGTTGTTGTTCTTGAAGAATGTACCAACATAAGCGAGGAACTTACTCTTGATCCGGCTGTGTACGGCAGTATTTACGATGTTCTTAATGCAAATGACAGATTAGATGATCTTCCTTCATGTGATATAAGTGACGGAGACATCCTTACTGTTGAAGATTTACTTCACTGTATGATGCTCACTTCATCAATCGAAGCTTCAAATACACTAGCATTCCGTTTCGGAGGAAACAGCGTTCCTAAGTTCGTCGAAAAGATGAACGCAAAGGCAAAAGAAATAGGCATGACTTCCACTAACTTTACAAATCCTGACGGTATGTTTGATGTAAATCAATATACAACAGCAAGAGATATGGCGATTCTTACACAGTACGCTCTTGATGTGCCGAGATTTGAAGCTATTTCAGTTACCTATAGTTACACACCTACTGTACCCAATCCGGAACGTCACGAACATATCGATGAATGGATATGGAAGCACACTAACTTCATGATGGATCCCGGCAACGAAACATATTTCTATATGGGTGCAAAGGGCGTTAAGACCGGAAACCTCATTGATGCAGGAAGAAATCTTATAACACTTGCAAGCAAGGACGGTAATAATTATCTTGCTGTTCTTATGAAAGCCCCGTTCAATGATGCCGACGGTAATCTTAAATATTATCATATTGAAGATGCAAGATATCTGTTCGACTGGGCGTTCAATAATTTTTCTTATCAGACAATACTTGCCGATACTGCAGAAGTCGGAGAACTTCCCGTTAAACTTGCTGAAGGAAATGATTATGTTCTTGCAAGACCTAAGGAAGAATTCACAATGCTCTGGTATGATGAAAGTGACGTTTCACTTATTAAAAAGGATAAGATCACATGGTACAATAGTTCGCTTACTGCTCCTGTAAAAAAAGGCGATGTTCTCGGAGAAGTAACTTTAGAATATTCCGGTGAGGAACTTGGAACTATAGAGCTTGTAGCGGTTTCCGATGTTGAAAGATCAAAATCCAAGTATAATCTGGAAGTAATGAAAAGATTCCCTAAATCCACATGGTTCAAAAATGCACTTAAAATCTCAATAATTCTCTGCCTTATCTATATTGTCATCTGCATCTATGCGTGGGCTGTATATAAGAGCAAGGGAAAGCCGATGAAGCCGATATATGCAGTACCCAAAATGGATAAGAAGAAAAAGGAAAACAATAAAAATCAGGATAACAAACAATAATATGTAGGGCGAACTTCGGTTCGCCCTTTTTCACACATCAATAAAATCTGCGCTTGAATAACCGATAATACCATTATAACTGACAACATACCAGCCATCAGTCCTGCCATTGACAAGAATTCTTGCACCATTCGGGGCAGAACCGATAATTCTTCCGGCAAGAGAAGGATAACTTCTGATATTCAGACCGGATCCGTCAGTAACAACAGTACCCCAGCGAACAGCTCCGGCTGGAATAAACGGAATTCCGAAATAGTCACATAAAGAATTGACAATATTTTTTGCTATGTTTTCAAGATTATTTTTGAGCCAGGCTTCGTCAGCAAAATTATCATGATATCCAAGTTCACATAGAACTGCAACTGCTCTTGTGCTCAGAACTTCACTTAAATATGTCGTGGGAACCGCTCTGACTTTATCAGGAAGGGGATAGATAGGTTTCATGTTATTGGCAATTATATTTGCAAGCTTTTCACTGTAACTGCTTTTCGGAGCAAAATATATATCAACACCTCTCAGCTTACCTGAAAGACTTTCAGGAGCAGCATTGGAATGAAGTGCAAGATGAACATCGTAATTCCCGGCATTGGAATCAGCAATAGCACCATTTACGTTACGATCAGGATCATTGCGTGTATACTGTATTCCGGATGAACGGAGATAAGGCTCCATTCTGTCAGCAAGGAGATTCATGTAAAGTTCTTCGTTGCCGCTGGTGGCATACTCATTCCATTCCTGAGTAGATGGACTTAAAAATACCTTTGGCATAAAAACATTTCCTTTCACTGGATTAAGGAATTATTCCTCATAACATTTTATGCTGTATAATTAAATAAGGTTAATTTTCTCTTGACTTTTCTCATTTAAAGCGTTATAATATTAATATCAACTGGTTAAGGAGTGTTAATATGAATATTCTTGTTATAGGTCTTGGACTAATTGGAGGATCTCTTTGCAAGGCATTGAAAAAATATACATATCATACCGTTTACGGATGTGATCTCAATCATGATATCGAATATGCGGCTATGCGTGATGTTGCAATAGACAAACCTTTTGACGGCGATTTTTCTGACGTTGATATAGCGATAATCGCACTATTTCCGGAGGCTGCGGAAAAATGGTTTTCCGATCATGCATCAGAAATGAAAAAAGGAACTCTTATTACTGACGTCTGCGGAATAAAAGGAAAATTTGCTGACAGAATGAAGCATATTGCTGAAAAAAACAGTCTGAGATATCTTGGAGTTCATCCTATGGCTGGAAAAGAATTCGGAGGATATCACAACAGCAGCGGCGATCTTTTTGTGAAAGCAAATTTTATCATTGTTCCTTTTGAGGACAGCAGCGAGGAAGATACTGCACTTCTCAGCAATCTCGCTAAAGAGATAGGTGCAGGAAAAATAGTTATAACTTCACCGGAAAATCATGATAAAATGATTGCATATACCTCCCAGCTTGCCCACGTTGTATCGAGTGCTTATGTTAAAAGTCCTGAGCTCGGACTTGAATGCGGATTCAGTGGCGGCAGCTTTCAGGATATGACAAGAATAGCCACAATGAACGAAAAAATGTGGACAGAACTTTTCATGCAGAACCGTGAATATCTGATTTACGAACTTGATCTTCTTATTGAGAATCTTGGCAAATACAGTAAAGCTCTGAAAACAGGAGATTATGATACAATGAACAAGCTTATTGCGGAAGGCAGAGAGCTTAAAGAAAACAACATCCGCAGCCGTATAGGTCAACCAAACTAATAAAAAAGGACATCCGATGGATGTCCTTTTATTTCTGTAATATCAGGAAAAGTATTTTTTCTCAAAGTCAGGAGCTTTGGCGGAAATTCGGATTTTATTCAGATAGCTAAGTGAAGAATTTTCCGGAAGCTCAAATTCCAGATCCGTTGCACAGAGTTGCTGAGAAAAAATACCGTATCGCTTATTTATAGCTGTATTTCCGTATTTGCCGTCACCAAGCAGGGGAGAACCAATATGCGCAAGATGTGCTCTTATCTGATGCGTTCTGCCGGTAAATAAAGTTACTTCAATAAGCGAGAGTCCATTTTTTACAGAAAGAACCCTGTATCCGGTTTTTATCAGTTTATATCCGTCTTTAGGAAAATCAGAAATCTTAGCAAGATTTTCGCTGCTGTCTTTTTTGTGATAAGCTGTTATTATGTCTGCTCCTTTCGGCAGAGAAGAAATTGTAACGCAATGATATATTTTCCGGATATGTCCATTCTGAATGGCGGAATTGATTTCTCTCAGAGCAGAAGCATTCTTTGCAGCTGTAACGATACCGGAAGTATTTCTGTCAAGCCGACTGCAAAGTGCCGGAGCAAATGAACTTTCCTGTTCAGGAAGATATTCTTTTTTGTTGAAAAGATAATGCTTTATACGATTTATTAAAGTATCACTGCTGCCGCTTCCAGAATGCGAATCAAGACCTACTGGCTTAAAAACAACTATTATATTTTCGTCCTCATAGACAATATCAAGAGATGATGGCGC
>JAFXEJ010000033.1 GCA_017513795.1 Ruminococcus sp. | reverse complement strand
AGATTATTTGAAGTCTGTAAATATGATGCGTTGGTTATACAGCGTATCTGCAAAAAAACCATATAACCAGGACGAATTTATTAAATTCATTGACGAGACTTTTACTATTAAAAAAGCTGATGGAACAATTTTTGAAACAGGACTTGAATGTATTCCAAAATTTCTAGCAAAAGAAGATATATGCGATATTTATATTGTTAAGCAGCCAAAAAATGTGACAAGTACAATTGGCTCAACAGTAACGGTTAATGTAGAAGCAGAAGGTGCATTAGATGAAAACACTCCGGAACTGAAATATCAGTGGTATGAGAAGAATCCCGAAAGTTCAGCATTTGTTAAATCTACAATTACATCTTCAACGTATTCTGCTCCACTGGATGCTTCATCTGATGGAATACAGCTGTATTGCGTTATTGCAGACAGAAACAACAGAACAGTAACAACAAATACGGTAACAATAAAAAGTAGGGTTGCAATCACAAAGCAGCCTGAAAGTGTATCAGCAGCAATTGGAGGCAATGTAAAGACTACAGTAACTGCTTCTGGTAAGGGGCTTAAGTATCAGTGGTATGTAAAAAGTTCTGGAAGTTCAGTGTTTGCCATGTCTTCAATTACATCTCCAACTTATTCAGTTCCAATGAACACATTATCTGATGGAAGACAGTTGTATTGTGTTATAACTGATTCGTACGGAAATAAAACAAAAACGTCTACAGTTACACTTGGAACACCGGTAACAATTACAAAGCAGCCTACAAATGCGTCAGCAACAATCGGAACAAACATGCTTACATCTGTAAAGGCAGAAGGGCATGGTCTCCAGTATCAGTGGTATTATTGCAATCCTAGTGAAACAACCTTTAAGAAATCATCAATCACAAGCGCAACATACTATTGTCAAATGACTGAAGAAATAGCAGGCTGTAAAGTATACTGTATAATCACAGATATGTTCGGAAACAAGGTTCAGACAAAAGGTGCAACCCTTATGAGCGACATAAAGATTATTTCAAATCCGACAGATGCCACAGCGGCAGTCGGAAAGAAGGCATCAACATCAGTAACAGCAACAGGAAAAGATCTTAAGTATACATGGTATGTAAGAAACTATAACCAGAAAGGATTCTATGTATCATCAATCACCGATCCAACATATAGTTATGTTATAACAGATACTAAAAGCGGCAGACAGGCTTACTGTGTTGTCACTGATAGATTTGGTAATGAAGTTACAACTAATCTAGTCAATTTAACTGCAAAATAATATCAACGGCTCCTCATGGGTTCTCCTGAGGAGCCTTTTTTCAATTATTTCTAAATGACATATGATAAATTTATTCTTCACTGGAATGATCAACGCTCCCAATGGCTATGTAAGCGAAGCTTGATTTTACAGCAGAAGCTTCGCGCGGTATTGCCTTGACTTTTTTGTGGTAAAGTGATATAATTGGAAAAAGCTAACGGGATATTATATTTTTGAAAGGATATAGGGATTATTATATGAAAGAAAAACCATTACTTATTGTTATGCTTACTTATAATGATAAGACGATAGTAAATGCATTAGATGCTTTTGAAAAATGCTAAAATTCATCAGCAGAATATTGGGGCATCAAAGAAGAAGGTCTTTCGTTATTGAAGATGAAGGAATTATTCACTCAAATAAAGCGAAATGGAAAAAAAGCTGTTCTTGAAGTGGTGGCATATACAGAGGATGAATGTCTTGAAGGGGCAAAGATAGCAGCAGAATGCGGCTGTGACATTTTAATGGGAACAATGTTTTTTGAATCGGTAAACGTTTTCTGCAAGGAAAATGATATTAAATATATGCCTTTTGTCGGGAATGTATCCGGAAGACCGTCCGTACTCAGCGGTAGTATTGATGAAATGATCGTGCAGGCAAAAGAATATATTGAAAAAGGGGTTTTCGGCATAGATTTGTTGGCATACAGATTCATTGGAAACAGTACTGAGCTTATCAGAAGGTTTCTGTCTGAGGTCAAAGTGCCTGTCTGTATTGCAGGAAGCGTCAACAGCTTCGATCGTCTAAACGAATTGAAAAATGTGTCGCCATGGGCATATACTATAGGAAGTTCATTTTTTGATAATGATTTCGGTAATGATTTGAAACAGCAAATAGAAATCGTGTGTAACTATATGAAGGAGATCGTGAATGTTTAAAAATTATTATCCTTATGAATACGCAAAAGATGTTTTTAAAATTGACTACAAGCGATTATATGACAATGGCATTCGCGGAATAATATTTGATATTGATAATACACTTGTTCATCACGGAGAAAAAGTTACACAAAATGTAATACATCTTTTCAGTAAAATAAAAGATCTGGGATTTAAAGCAGTTCTTCTTTCAAATAACGATGAAGATCGGGTGTCATGTTTTGCGGCGAATATAGATACTCCGTATGTATGTGATGCTGAAAAGCCGGCTTCTCATGGTTACATCAAAGCAATTAATATACTCGGAACAACTAAAAAAGAGACTGTTGTTATAGGCGATCAGATGTTTGTTGATATAATCGGCGCAAACAGATGCGGAATACCATCAATATTGGTTCATTACATATCCGTACCCGGTGAAAAATGGATCGGATTCAAAAGATATATTGAAAAAGGAATGCTTCTTATGTACAAACTTGATAAACGCTATTGCAACAGGCTTGATTCTGAAAAAAAGAACTCTGCGAAAAAGAGAAAGCTTTTCTGCGAGATAAGCCCTTTGACTTATGCTATTTCCGAGGAAAAAAATATTTTCGTAAGGCATGTGAAGAATCTTTTTTCAGATGTAACTTTTTCCAATACGATGAGTAAAAGAAAATTTCCATATCTTGTATCGTCGTGCACTTCGCATCTGATAAAGAAGGGAAAAGGTATTGATCCTGTCACTCAGCATAATAAGGCACGAAATATCATTATTGCGTGTCAGAATATAAATGGTATTGTTATCCGTCCCGGAGAAACATTTTCATTCTGGAACAGAGTCGGCAAGACAACTGCTGCCAAAGGATACAAAGAGGGACGTGTGCTGATACTTGGAAAACTGACTACAGGTCTTGGAGGAGGTCTTTGTAATCTTGCGAATACAATACACAGGACGGTACTCCAAAGCCCCTTGACTGTAACGGAATTCAATATGCATTCGGATGCTCTTGCTCCTGATGAAAATGGAATTCGTGTGCCAATGAGTGCAGGTACATCTGTGAATTATAATTACGAAGATTATCGTTTCAGAAATGATACTAATGATGATATACAGCTTCTTGCATGGTGTGATAATGAAAATCTATACTGTGAAATAAGAAGCAGAAAGCCTTTTCCTAACAGGTACGAAATTTCAGAAGAAGACCACCATTTCAGCTGTGAAAACGGGATATACTATCGGAATTCCAGAATTTATAAAGATACATATGATAAGAAGACAAACAAGCTTATCGAACATCAGCTAGTACTTGATAATCATTCGGAAGTATTGTTTGATTATTCACTGATACCGGCAGAACTTATAAAATAATATGAATAAATACAAAAATCTTGCATTCAATACGATCGTATTTACCATAGGTAGCTTCGGTTCAAAACTGTTGTCGCTATTGCTCAATAATTTGTATACGAAAAATATCAGTCCGGCGGAGCTTTACACGAAAACTCTTGTTGAAACGCTTGCTCTTTTTCTTATACCAGTATTCACATTTTCACTTGGAGAAGCAGTGATTCGTTACGGACTTGACAACAGATATGACAAGACGAAAATATTTACAACAACGTCACTATTATCCATCGCAGGACTTCTTCTGATGACGTTGTTTGTTCCGCTGATACATCTCATCCCTTTTTTTTCATCACTAGACAGTTATACGCCGCTCTTGATTGTTTATATTTTTGCCTCATCATTCAGAGCGCAATGTTCGCAGTTTGTCAGGGCCAGAGAAATGGTGAAATTATTTTCGCTTGATGGAATATTCACCACACTGATGCTGCTGATATTCAATATAATATTTATAAGTCATCTTGGACTTGGCGTAAAGGGTTTCATGCTTTCGACGATACTTTCAGATTTGTGTTCAGCGGTATTTCTATTTCTTTCAGCTGGATTAAAAAAATATCTGAATATCAATGCATTCAGTTTTTCACTTGGAAAAGTAATGCTGCGCTTCTGTATTCCCTTGATTCCGACAACGGTTATGTGGACGTTTACAGGATTTTCAGATCAGTTATTTATTGGTGGAATGAAAGGGGAGTGCGATGCTGGGATTTATTCCGCTGCAGCGAAGATTCCTAATTTGATTTCAATGCTGTCAACCATATTCTTTCAGGCATGGAATATGTCAGCTATAACTGAGAACGAATCCAAAGACCGCGATGTATTCTATGAAAAGATTTATGGTGCATATGAAGCTGTTTTATTTATTGGATCAGCATTTCTTATATTGCTGATAAAACCAGTTTCTGCATTGATGATTAATTACAGTGTTTTTCCGGAATACAGCAAAGCGTATATCTACACACCACTGCTGATAGCAGCAGCATTGTTCACTTGTCTTGACCTGTTTCTTGCAAGTATATATACAGCTACAAAGCATACTGTAAATGCTTTTGTAACTATATTTGCTGCATTTATTCTGAATATTATACTTAATACTGTTCTTATACCGGTTATGGGCATACAGGGAGCCGCACTTGCAACATTTCTGAGTTATTTTCTGTGTTTTGTCATCAGAATTGCAGATGCAAGACGTTTTGTTCCATTCAGATATAACCCTTATTTAAGTTTTTGGGGAACGTCACTGATATTATTAATGTGCTTTTTTACGATAACAAGACCTGATTATTATATCATACCAGAAATAATATTAACAGTTCTTGTAACGGTTATTTTTATTGTCAGACTTATTCCGTTTTTTAACAGTATTATAAAAAGACTGAAGAAAGAGAGCTGTTAATGTAAATCAGGCAAAGTTTAATTCATGTGAAATCCAACGTAATATTTTATGGTAATACCGCACAAAACAGATATCTATGGGTTATATATTGAAGCTGGAATGTAGTAATTACTAATTGCCTTGATCATGGAGAATGGATTGAATTCTTACCAATATTGAAATAGGGGGTGTGAAAATGTTCGTAAAATGTCCTGAGTGTGGCAATGAATTTTTTCAGGAAAAAGTGAATTTAGGTTCTTTGAAATATGTTTATTGTGAAAAGTGTGAGGCGTTTATTAATTTCTGTGGTAAATGCGATGAAATGCTGATTACTAAAATAGAAGGAATGTGTATAGGTCAATACTGTCAGAAGTGTAATGAATGGGCAATGGTTACTACTTACATTCCACCTAAAAAATAATTATTAATTTCAATGTACAACTGCGGTCAGAATATTCTGACCGCAATTTTTATATGTCTTGCTTTTGAGAAAAAATAATTACTTCTCCGATCACTCATTCTACGTTCCTGGATTTGGCTGGACAATATATGTAGTTAATGTAAAAAAGTGCAGCCGTAGTCCGGCTGCACTGATTTTATTTGAGTACAAAATTCAAAGATGGAATTCATAAGTGTCTCCGTTTAGTTATTATTTCTTAATACTGCGATTGTGTACGATATTTAATTGATTTTCAAAAGCTCACGCTTCATCAGACAAAGATCAAACACATCCAGTCTGTTGTCATTGCAGAAATTTCCTGCTCTCCAGTCAGAAAGTGTAACGTCAGGAACGGCAAGCAGCCATTTTTGAAGTGCAACTACATCAGCAACATTGAATTTACCATCCGCATTCACATCACCGTCTGGTGCTTGTGTGACAAGCTGCAATCTGTTTGTGGACAGTGTGTTCTTGTTGTCGAAATTAATTGTCGGATTTTTGCCTGTGACAAGCGGATTGTCGCTGTCGTACATGGCAAGGCATATGATGGCATCCTCGGGAAGTGTGCCGTCATATTCAAACAGAAAGGTCTTTTCTTCTTCATCGTGGAAAGAGCCTTCTTCGATTCTGACAGGCTCGCCGAAGGTATTCAGCTTATTGCCGTCCTTGTCGGTAATTTCCGCACACAAGTAAATATTGAAAAAAGCAGGGGCAAGTCCTGTATTTTTGATTGTCACAAGCAGCTGGTTGTCATTTCGTTTTGCCGATGTGACGGTGAAATTGTAGCCCAGTCGGTTGCACATCTCATCAATAACGTCTTTCTGCTCACGGTAGAATTTGTAGCTTCCATAGCCCTCCTGATCAAGAGCATAGATTGAAAGATGTGCAATCTCAATACATTCACGGAAGTGTTCAGGCGTCCATTTCAGATAGCCGCTGCCCGCAGGATTCAGCATAAGCTCATAGGAACTGTGATTATCAGCCATTGTGGGGAGATTTGCCTTATATGCAGGTCTTAAATCCCACTCAGCATTCGGAGCCATAATCAGACCATTATTACGCTTTGTGATTCCAATTGAAAGCGCATAGTCATAGACTTCTCCTCTTGCATCCGATAAAACACAGCACATGGTTTCCCTGAATACAGAGGCATGATAAGAAAGCATATCCTTCTGTATTTCTACGGAAGGCATATCGTTTCCGATAAATTCGGATGTATGCCATTCTCCCATATTGCCGAATGCACGGATTTCAACGTATTCTACACGTGGATCGCCGTCATATCTTTCTGCAAGAGCTTTGGTGAAATCCTTATAAGCCTGAATATATATCGGATCGGACCAGTCGGGTACTTTGATCTGCACAGAGGGATCGCCATACTTATATGTCGCAATATTCTGCTTTGCACCCTTATCGTAAACCCACTGCGGCACAAAATCATGTTCGACTCCGTAATTATCATCTGAACCCGTAGAAGTTGTATACGGAATAATACGGATTCCGTATGTCATTCCGGCGTGTTCACAGGCTTCCAATGCTCTGTCAATTTCTTCCCAGTTGTATACGCCCTCCTGCGGATTTATATCCTCCCAGAACATAACTCCACTGCAAATCTTAACAACATTCCATGCCTGATTCCCCATAGAACCGTCGATACCATAAGGATGCCTTCCTTCATACAGCATATCGGGATTATACAATGTCATTACAAAACCCTTGTGAGGATTTGAAACAGGCTCACCGGATTCCTCCGTCTGATAATAAATTGTTGATGCAGTGTCAAAATCCTTGTAGGGATCTTCTGCAATCTCACCTGATTCTTCCGGTGGGAAAAGCTGTACATTTACCATCTGTGCAAGAATATCTGCGCCAAGTGCATTCGGATGAAGATTGTTATAATAATATTCATTCGCTGTTATTTTCGTTTTCTCCAGACAGAACTCAAGCCAAGGCTGATAAAGGTCAATGATACCAACATTCTCCGCAGCAGCTATTGCGTCAATTTCATCACTGAACCACTTTTCTGTCGGCAGAGGATATTTTCCGCAGTCGTCCAGTTCGCCCTGCTGTTTCACAAGATAGACTGTCATTCCCTTTGCTTTTGCACGCTGAACCATATCTGTCATATATGTGATGTAATCAGTCGGATCGGGTGCATCGGGATTTGTTTTATATGCTTTCGTATAATCATTGATACCAATTGCCAATAGCATGATATCGCCGGTCTTTCCATAATTCTCGGCTGTACCGAAAAACGATCTGCGTAAATCGTATGACGTAATTCCACTTGCTGAAATATTCCGCACATCATATTTGTTCCTATCTACATATTCAGGAAGATACTGTCCCCATCCTCGTGCAGCATCCTCCGATACATTGTAATAGCTTGCCGCAGTCGAATCACCGCCGACCCAGATGGTCGGTTTTGTTATCGTTCCTGTGGAGGTCTGCTCGATTTCAATGGTGCTGAGGGAAAAATCCGTTCCCACACCGGAACCTGCGTAAATGTTCAGCTGACCGTCAGTAACAGGTATAGTAAAAGTATCTGTTGCATTACTGCCTGTCAGAAAGAAAAGCTGCGGAACCCTTTCAGCTGTGATGGTAGTAGACTTCACATCGCCCGTAGTCACTGTGATTTTATACACACCTTTTGGCAGATCAACATTGAAGATATGATTCGGTACATCAGATTTGAAGCGTACAGCATCCGCCAATGCACCTTCTCCGCTTGCTGAAACATCTTCTACTGCATCAGTATTTGAAAATCCGTATCCTTTGGACTTGTCGTATGCATCCGATGCGGATACTCCGATATATCCGTCCGCCGTTCCAAGACCGCCAAGATCAAATTTTCTGACAATGAGCGAATCGGCTTCTGCATCCATTTGTATCGGTACAGGAAATGTAACTGCTGTCATCATCATTGCAGCCGCAAGGATAGTTGATATGATTTTGGATTTCATGTGAGTTCCTCCTTGTCTGTTTTTTCTTCATTATACTATATATTTCCATAAAATTCAATATAAAATCAGGATAAAGTTAGGCAAAAAATAGTAAAAAATCTTGAATCAGGAGTATATGTATGGTATAATAAGTGAAAACAGACGGAAGTTGGTGAACTTATGAACAGTATTGGTAGAGATATTTTTAAAGCTATCCATGAAGGAAAATGGTTGAGCATCGAATACCGCAATAAACAAGGTGGACTTACGAAGTACTGGATAGGCATATATGACATAGATACACGTTACAAAAGTCTGCGAGTTGAGGGGCTTCACCTTGGCAATTTTCAGAATATTGAGTTGACTATCTACATAGATAAGATTGAGTCGTCAAAGCTTCTTGACGGTACATTTCAACAAATCAATGAAAAGCTGGTTGAAGATATAAAGCTGAATCCTAACAAATATGCCTTTATCTTTACTAATACTGCTAATCTGAAAATACTTAATTACCTTGCAGACTGTAACAAACTTGATTCTATACCATATAAATCTGAATATGATCTTATAGAGCGTATTGACGGAGACAGGCTCACAAGTGCCGGATATATGCTTGACGATAACCAGTTCAAAGCAATTGTCAAAAGCTTTCGTAAGCGTTTCGAGGGTGAATATCAACCACGTAAGGTTACTCAACTCTGTCTGAATCTACTCAGTATAAACACCAAAAAAGGTCTCTATGTTCTCGCCTATCAAAGACTTGAACTTGATGTAAAGTGCCATACTCTTCGTCCAAGCGAAGAGATAACGATTTGCAAAGAATTCACTATTTCAGGTGAAAAGGAAAGCATCAGAAAATTTCTTGATGCTGATGATTACTATCTGCTTGATGATTTTGAAAAGTATTCAGAAATTATAAAAGACAGAATAACATCTTCCAACAGGCAGATTACAGGCGTTGATGATATGCCATACCTTATATGCATTGAATGCGAATATCTTGTAGATCTTTCAATAGAATATCATGAAATACTTGATATGTATGAAGAAGACAGGGTAACTGTACCTATCAAGGCATTTTTCGGTGATCTTACTGCACCATCACGAAGACGTAAGGATTACCCGATAACTCTCCTGAATAATAAAATAAACCTTGACCAGCTCCTCGCTATACATAATGCACTGAAATATCCAGTGACATATGTTCAGGGACCTCCGGGAACAGGTAAAAGTAATACTATTATAAATACAATCATATCTGCATTTTTTAATGAAAGAACTGTACTTTTTTCTTCGTATAATAATCATCCCATAGACGGAGTTTTTGATGTTATCAGAAAATTGAAATACCGTGATCTCACGATACCTTTTCCGATTCTCAGACTTGGAAGCAATAATAAAGTTGATGAAGCAATTGAACGTATCAAGAGCCTTTTTAATTATACAAAAACAATAAATATATATGGAAGTACGCTGAGCAAGAATAAATCCGACAAAACTGAACAAACTCAGAAGCTTACAGAACTTCTTAAAAAGCATGAAGAACGTATTGAACTAATAGAACGCAGAGACGCTATTTTCGACTTATATAAGCTTAATGACAACATGAATTTTCAGACAGATCTCGAACAAAGACAGTTGTATCAGGTTGAAAAGCGTATGAAGGAAATTGGAACTGTTAGCGATGAAGAAGCACTCGCCCTTCTCTCTGACGATCAGGAAGCATTCAGCAAGTATCTTTTCTATACATCAGCAATGTATATCAAACGACTTGAAGAACCTAAATATGCTGATTTTATGAATATACTTGATATACAGAATAAAGAAGAACGTATCGCTGAATTTAATCGCTGGCTTAGTAATGACGATAACCTACGTAAACTGCAACGCGTTTTCCCTATCATTGCAACTACATGTATATCCGCTCATAAACTTGGAAAACCCTCTCAGTATTTTGATATGGTAATAATGGACGAAGCAAGTCAGTGCAATACTGCAATGTCACTTGTGCCGATAATTCGTGGAAACAATCTTATGCTTGTAGGCGATCCGCAACAGCTGAATCCGGTAGTTCTTCTCGATAAAAGTATAAACGAAATTCTACGCAAGAAATATAATGTTTCTCCTGAGTACGATTATATTGCCAACTCAGTCTATAAGACTTTTCTTGCCTGTGATTCCGTAAGTGATGAGATACTTCTCAGCTATCATTATCGATGTGACAAGAAAATCATTGAGTTTAATAATAAGAAATATTATAACGGCAGACTTAAAATCAAAACAAATATTGAGTCTGAAGCACCACTTATATTCCGTGATATATATGGAAATACAACGGATTATAAGAACACGGCTCCTATGGAAGCAGATAAAATTGTTCAGTTTATTAAAATGAACAAAGACAAATCTATAGGCATAATTACTCCATTTGCCAATCAGCGTGATTGTATACAAAAAGCACTTCATGAATCTCATCTTGACGCTATAACCTGTGGAACTGTACATGCCTTTCAGGGTGATGAAAAAGATATAATCTTGTTTTCGCTTGCACTCACTGATAAAACTACACCACAGACATATGACTGGCTGAAGAATAATCGTGAACTTGTAAATGTTGCAGTATCAAGAGCAAAAGAGCAGCTCATAATTCTTTCAAGTCAAAAGGAACTGGAACGTCTTCATGATCCCGATTCATCTGATGATATATATGAGTTAGTTAATTATGTCAGCAGTAATGGAAGAACTGAGGTGACTCCAAAAGACGTATCATCAAGAGCGCTTGGTATAAAGCCATATAGTACAGAAACTGAGGAAGCGTTTTTGCAGAATCTTAATCATGCACTTGATAATATTCTGCTCAACGAGGGAAGATGCAGCGTTGAACGTGAAGTAGCGATATCACAGGTGTTCTCCGATAATATATCATGTTCTGATTTGTTCTACACAGGACGATTTGACTTTGTTATATATCAGCGTGATTACAGCAATCGAAAAATGCCGGTGCTTGCAATCGAACTTGATGGAAAAGAACATATTGAAAACGAAATAGTTCGTGAGCGAGATAGAAAAAAGAATAAAATATGTCGCGATCATGGTTTTGAGCTTATCCGTGTTGAAAATTCATATGCCCGTAGATATAATTTTATAAAAAGCGTACTTATCGACTATTTCGGAAAAAGGCGCAGATAACTTAATCTATATAAGGAGATTATTTATGACGTACATACGTTATGGATTAGCAGTGATTTTGTGCGGACTGGGATTATGGATCACCATTTGCAACTGGATAATATTCTGGGTATGCTATATTAGGAAAAGCAGACATTCCTCATGGGGACCATTGCTCGGAGGACTCTTTCTGTGCATAGGTTTTCTGATGATTCCTAATAATCCGTACCACCATTTGTGGTGGATTGCTTTTTTTATCGACTGGGGATGTATCCCCGGAATCGCTTATACGATAATCGTACATATAATCCGGATCAGAAAAAAATCCGGTAAATAATATGAATTAACAAATATATTACGGAGGTATAAAAAATGAACGCAATT
Organism: Ruminococcus sp.; assembly: GCA_017513795.1. Lineage (GTDB taxonomy): Bacteria > Bacillota > Clostridia > Oscillospirales > Ruminococcaceae > Ruminococcus. Next base: position 2,274 of record JAFXEJ010000033.1, on the reverse strand, counting down.
GAAAACATGCTTACAAGAAGGAGCATAAGAGCATACAAGTCTGACATGGTGCCTAAGGAAATTATTGAGAAAATCGCTGTAGCTGGTACTTATGCCGCAACAGGAATGAACAAGCAGTCTCCGATAATTATAGCTGTTACAAACAAGGAGCTTCGTGACAGACTTTCAGCAATGAACGCAAAAATTATGGGGACTGATGCAGATCCTTTTTATGGTGCGCCTGTGGTGCTTATAGTACTTGCGGACAAGTCTATGCCCACTTACCTTTATGACGGCAGTCTTGTTATGGGAAATCTCATGCTTGCCGCTCACGCTTATGGAGTTGACAGCTGCTGGATTCATCGTGCAAAGGAAGAGTTTGAAACAGCTGAGGGCAAGAAAATTCTCGCTTCACTTGGCATTACCGGAGATTATGAGGGTATCGGTCATTGTATTTTAGGCTATGCCGAAACAGAGCCTGCTCCCGCTTCACTGAGAAAAGAAAACTATGTATATTTTGCGGAGTAGTTTTTGAGTTTATGGTAATGCTAAGATGAAGAAATTTTCCGATTATACTTCATCTATTATTCAAATATAGGAGAAAAATATGATTTTGTATTTTACAGGCACAGGAAACAGTAAGTTTGTTTCAGACTATCTTGCCGAGTCTTTAAATGACGAGATTATATCACTTAATGATGTAATCAAAAATAAGAAAAAACTGAAATTCAACTCTGAGCGTCCTTATGTTGTTGTAGCTCCGATTTATGCTTGGAGGTTTCCGCTTATTATTGAGAAGCTCATCAGAAAGGCAGAATTCATTGGAAATAAATCAATTTATTTTGTAGGTACAATGGAATCTCAGACAGGAAATTGTGCTAAATATCTTCAAAAGCTGTCTGAGGAAAAGAAAATGAAATTTATGGGATTCAGCGGAGTTGCAATGCCAAATAATTATGTGATAGGCGGAAAGCTTCCTGATAAGAAAGAAGCGTATGCAAAGATTAAGTCTGCCATTCCACAAATTAGGTCAATTTCGGATAAAATTGCTTTAGGTGAGAAACTACATAAAACTGACAAAACTCCATTTTCAGCTATTCTTTCCGGAATGATAAACTCAATGTTCAATAAATATATGGTCAGCAGTAAGAACTTCAATGTTTCAGATAAGTGTATTTCATGCGGAAAATGTGTTGATTTCTGTCCAGTAAATAATGTGATAATTAAGGACGGTAAACCTTTATTTGGAGAAAAATGTCTCAACTGCTATTCATGTATCAACAGATGTCCTGAAGAAGCTATAAATATCGGTACTAAAACTCAGAAAAACGGAAGGTATGTTTGTCCTGAGTATAATGTATGGAAAGAAAGTAAAAATAAAGGGAACGACTCAAATTGACTTTAATTGTTCGATGTAACTATATAATTTTATCATAATGAATTAGTATGTCAATAAAGTGCAGCCGAAATCGACTGCACTGATTTATTTTGTGTACAAAAGTCAAAGTCGAAATATTCATCATTAATTCTATTTATCAGAACTCCAAACATTTTTCTTGATTTAGGCTGTTTATCTACTCTTTTTCTTGGTAGAAGGGTATTTCGGTGCAAAACATTTTCCTATACAGGTGGAGAAATAGTAAATCAGTATGGAAGAATATTGAAAAAATGAGTGTTTTATGATAGAATAATTATAATAATAATCAAAGGAGGAGTAACCTCATGTTCTTACATTTACCCGAAAATGACTCCACTAAGTGTGAAAGAGCAATTCTTTCCTCCATTAAAGGTATTAAGCGTGGAAAAGACTTTGATATAAACGAAGATACATATCCTATTGATGATTTAAGCGAAAGAAACATATTTCTTGAAGGCGTATCATCATACCTTGGAATTGATGTTGCTGATATTGATGCTATCGTTTTTGAAACAGAAGCTCGCTACAGTAATAAAGGAATTGAGTTTACCAAAACTATTCGTCAATGGTTACAAGGAAAGAAAAAACCAAGTCAATCTCAAGCATACAGGCATAATTGTTATAATTTTTGTATCGCTTTAGATATGGATATCAATAAAACATTTGAATTTATGTTTAAGCATTTTCAGATCATGCCTTTTTATTATAAAAACAGAACAGATGCTATTTATTTTTACTGTATTCTTAATAACAAATGCTATGATACAATCGTAAAAATGCATAATATAGCAAATAATTTTCCAGCAACAAATGATGAAACTGTAGATACAAAATATATAGGTAACAAGATATATGAAATTGAAAATGATGAAGAATTT
>JAFXEJ010000032.1 GCA_017513795.1 Ruminococcus sp. | reverse complement strand
GGATGTGATATTATAGATACAGTTGAAATCTTTACCGACGGCGCTTGCAGCGGAAATCCCGGTCCGGGCGGATATGGTGTTGTGCTCAGATACGGTACTGTCGAAAAGGAACTTTCCGGCGGAGACAGCTCCACTACTAACAACAGAATGGAGCTTATGGGCGTTATAAAAGGACTTTCCGCACTTAAAAGACCGTGCAGAGTTATCCTCACAACAGACAGCAAATACGTCTGCGACAGTATATGCAAAGGCTGGGTTTACGGCTGGAAGAAAAAAGGCTGGATAAAATCCGATAAAAAGCCGGCACTTAATGTCGATTTATGGGAACAGCTTCTGCCGCTTCTTGAAATACACGATGTCACCTTCAACTGGGTAAAGGGACACGCCGGACATCCGGAAAACGAACGCTGCGACAGACTCGCAGTAGAGCAGAGAGATATCCATGCGATAAAAATATAAGGAGAATATCATGGAAAAAAGATTTATATATGCAGACAATGCCGCAACTACAGCGGTTTCTGAGGAAGTCCTCAGCGCAATGCTTCCGCATTTTACAAAGGCATACGGAAACGCTTCAAGTATTTACAAGCTCGGCAGAGACGCTCAGGCAGACGTTGAAAAGGCTCGTGAAAAAGTCGCTGCTGCTCTCGGAGCTGACCCCAAAGAAATTTTCTTCACAAGCTGCGGTTCTGAATCCGACAACTGGTCTATCAAGGGAACTGCTGAGATGATGGCTAAAAAAGGCAAAAAGCACATCATTACTTCAGTTTTTGAACACCATGCAGTTCTTCACACTTGCGAATACCTCGAAAAACAAGGCTTTGAGGTGACTTACATCCCTGTTGACAGCAAGGGACTTATCAATCCTGAGGATGTCCGCAATGCTATCAGAGAGGATACTGCTCTCGTAACTATCATGTACGCAAACAACGAAATAGGCACAATTCAGCCTATCGAGGAAATTGCCGCTATCTGTCACGAAAAGAAGGTGCTTTTCCACACTGACGCTGTTCAGGCTGTTGGTCACGTTGAAATCGACGTGAAAAAACAGGGAATTGATATGCTTTCTCTCTCCGGACACAAGATTCACGCTCAGAAGGGCGTTGGCGCTCTCTATGTGAGAAAGGGTATAGTTCTCCCGAATCTCATTCACGGCGGCGGTCAGGAAAGAAGCAAGCGTGCCGGTACGGAAAATGTTCCGGCTATCGTAGGTCTTGGCAGAGCTATTGAAATTGCCTGCACAGATATCGCAGAAAAGGCTGCAATTGTTACTCCCAAGAGAAACCGACTTATTGACGGAATTCTTGAAATTCCGTATACACGTCTTAACGGCGACAGAGACAAGAGACTTCCCGGAAATCTCAATATTTCCATTGAGGGAATTGAGGGCGAATCTCTGCTTCTCATGCTTGACCTCAACGGAATCTGCGCTTCATCAGGTTCAGCTTGTACATCCGGTTCGCTCGACCCGTCACATGTACTGCTTTCAATAGGTCTTAAACACGAGGTTGCTCACGGTTCGCTGAGACTTTCCATTGAGGAGGATATCACAGACGAGGATGTTGACTACATTCTTGAAGTTATCCCGAAGGTCGTTGACAGACTGCGTGAAATGTCTCCCGTGTGGGAAAAAATGATGAACGGCGAAGAAGTTAAGTAATCGGCTAAAAATACATGTGTAAAATATATATAGGCAATGTAGGGTGCGATGCCTACATCGCACCGCAGGAAATTACCATTAAGAGTATGTTTGCCTACGAAAATTTTACACATACGCTGAAAATTTTAACGCAAATAATTTTAAAGGAGATAGATATTATGATGTACAGTGAAAAGGTTCTCGATCATTTTTCAAATCCGAGAAATGTAGGAGAAATCGAGGATGCAGACGGTGTAGGAGAGATCGGAAACGCTAAGTGCGGAGATATTATGAAAATGTATCTCAAGATCGACAACGGAATTATCACAGACGCAAAGTTCAAGACATTCGGCTGCGGAGCTGCTGTTGCAACTTCTTCAATGGCTACAGAGCTTATCAAGGGAAAGTCAATTGACGACGCTCTCAAGCTTACAAATGACGCTGTTGTTGAGGCTCTTGACGGACTTCCGGCAGTAAAGATCCACTGCTCAGTTCTTGCTGAACAGGCTGTAAGATCTGCTTTATCCGATTATTACACAAGACAGGGAATTGATCCTCTGCCGATAGTTGGCGAAATCAAAGAGCCTGAGGAATAATTTTGTAGGGAAGGATATAATCCTCCCGCAAAAATACAATAATTCATAATAATAAAAAGGCGACCATGAGGTCGCCCTTATTTTTGTTATTTATTCATCTTCATCATCAGAATCGTCATCGGATTTTTCGGAATCATCAGATTCATCGCTTTCATCCGTATCCTCATCTTCATCATCGTCGTCGCCGGCGATTTTTTTGTAGTTCTTTTCAGCTTCTTTTTCAAGAGCTTCCTTGTGAGCTTTTCTTGCAGATCTTGAAGCGCTTTTTTTGCTTCTCTGCATAAGCACCACCGAGAAAACTATCACAGTAACAAGAAGTCCTATGCATATCACGATAAACGCAAGCTTTTTAAGATCAACACCGCTTGAATCGTGCTCGATCTTGTTGTTTTTTGCGTACTTTTCAGCGGCAGATCCGGCAGAAACGTTCATTCTGAATCCGCTGTTTCTGATCTGATTTCCTTCATCATCGAAATCCATACCGAAAGCGTTGTCACCGATTTTAGTAACTGATTTCGGAACAGTTACCTGTTTAAGAGATGTACATCCGATGAAAGCGTTATCGCCGATTGATTTGAGATTTTCCTGCATGATAACCTTGTTGAGCTTCTGACAAACCATGAATGAACCGTCGCCGAGAGTTTCAAGAGATACGGGAAGTTCAACTGATTCAAGAGAAAGATCATAGGCAAATGCGCCGATTCCGAGAGATTTCAGACCTTCGGAAAAATCAATGTTTTTAAGCTGAACACATTCGCTGAAAGCATATCCGCCGATAGTTTCAACAGAATCAGGAATGAACAGATTTGTTATTCCGGAGCAGAGAGAAAAAGCTCCGCCGTTTATTTCCTTTACGCCGTCCTTTATGTAGACATCGCCGGAGATACTTGGTGCAGCACGATATATCTCTGTTTCGTCCTTGTTGTAGAGAATTCCGTCAGTAAATTTAAAGGCGCTGCATCCCTCAGTATCAAAAGTCTCGATAGGTGAGTAGCTGAAAGCCATTTCGCCGATTTCTGTGAGAGAATCAGGGAGAGTAAAGCTGGTAAGATTATAGCATGTATCGAAAGCGGAATCGCCGATAGTTGTAACTCCGTCGGGGAGATTGATTTTTGAAAGCGACTGGCAGTTGTTGAAAGCCATATCTCCGACTTCTGTGAGGTAATCAGAAACTACTACTTCCTGTAGATTTATGCAGTCAATAAATGCGTTATCAGGAATTTTAGTTACAGCTCCGGGAAGAACGACTCTTTTAAGGGAAGTACATCCGATGAAAGCGCTATTGCCGATTTTTTTGACTGTCTCGGGAATTACAATTTCCTCGATAGCACTGCATCCGGCAAAAGCATTGTCCTTGATTTCAACGACTGTAACGCCGTTTACGATTCCTGGAAACTTTGTGAGGATAGAAGCGGTACAGCGTTGTACTGCATATCCGCCTTCTACTTCCTCGTAAATAAAGCTTCCGTCCTGAAGAACATCCTCAGCGGATTCAAGGTCATCTGCGTAAGCGCCGGAAACCGGAAGTACAGCAAAAGCCGTTACAGCTGCCGCCGCAGCCGATAAAAATCTTTTAATCCTGTTTTTCTTCATCATTGTTTATTTCCTTTTCATTGTTTTCTGAATTTTCTTCTTTCTTCTTTTTTGCCGGAGAGGAAGCTTTTTTATTTCTGGATTTTTTCATCACAATGCTTCCGGCAAGAGCAGCCGCAAGGAGTCCGATACCGCCGCCGCATATCCAGAGAATTTCCTTTCTGATATTCTTTCCGAAAAGATCAACAGTATTTGTCACAGCCTCGATGCCGTTAGCCTTGGCGTAATCAACACCTGTATCATTCTTGGATTTCTTTGTGTAGAGCTTGAAGCCGTCAACGATTGCGCTTCCGCCTGTTGAGCCGTCCTCGTTGCTGAGTGATTCATCGTAATAATATCCGAAAGCATACTCGTGGATTTCAGTATCGCTGCTGCGAAGACGTACATCCTTGAGGTTTGTGCAGTCGTAGAATGCGCCGCCCTCTACCTTTTTAAGATTCTTGGAAAGCTTTACGGATGAAAGGTTGGTACAGCTCTCAAAGCCGGAGATTCCTATAATTTCAACGTCTGAGAGGTCAACTTCTTCAAGAACGGTATTTCCAAAGAAAGCGTCGTGGAAAATTTCCTTTACGCCCTCAGGAACAGTATATTTCTTAGCAGTTTTTCCCTTTGGATAGTGAACAAGAACAGATTTATCCTTGTTGTAGAGAACACCGTCCGCTGAGGAATAATTGCCGTCGCCGTCCTTTGTAACTGTTATTTTTTCAAGGGACATCATGTGCATATAGGGATTTTCGCCCTCAATGCCGATGTTTTTGCAGTTTCCTGAGATTATAAGTTCCTTTAATGAGGAGCATGAATTGAATACGCCGCCGCCGATAGTCACAGCACCGCCGAGATCAATTTTTTCAAGGTAGATGCAGTTTTCAAAGACGTAATCCTCGATAGTTTCGACGCTCTGCGGGAGAGTGACAGATTTGAGGTTAGCACAGCTGTCGAAAGCTGTTTTTCTGATAGTCTTTATACCCTCAGAAACGATGATTTCAGAAGCTGCACAGTTGGAAAATGCAGCGGGATAAATTTCAGTTATCTTTACGCCGTCAAGTTCTGCCGGAACAGTTATCACGGGTTCCTCAGATGCGCAGAATACGATAGCCGCACCGCCGTCAATTTTTGCATACTGATAATCGCCGCAAGTCTCGAAAACAAGACCTTCGATATAGTCAAGCTCCTCCTGAAGCTCGTATGTACGGAATGTGAAGTTATTTGCATAGTCGTACTCAGAGTCTGTATCATAAGCGTATCTGTGTGCAGCAGAGCCGTATTCACCGACGATTATAAATTTCTCGTTCATGATTTCTTCGCCTGCTGTATTGGTTGTGTAGCCAAGTGCACAGTATCCGATTTCAGTTACGGATGAAGGAATTTCAATTTTTGTCAGACCGGTGTTGAAAAAAGCATACTGAGCAATAGATGAAAGTCTTTCTGGAAGCTTGATTTCAGTGAGAGCAACACATCCGGCGCAAGCTGCACCTTTGATAGCAAGGAGAGTTTCGGGGAGAATAATTTCACTGAGTGTATTGCAGTATGCAAATGCATAATCAGGAATTTCCGTCAGCTTTGTATTGCTGATATCAATTTTTGTGAGTCTGCGGTTTGAGCCGACAGCAAAAGCACCCATTTCCTCAAGAGTTGAGGGAAATGTGATTTCTGATAATTCAGTGATATAAAATGCTGAATAGCCGATTTTTTTTACGCCTTCGGGAATAGCATAGGATGCGCCCGTTTTAGCTGGAGGATAACAGAGGAGCTCTGTTTTATCCTTTGAGTAGAGAATGCCGTCAACAGCAGTATAATGTTCGTTTGCGCTGTCAACTTTTATTTCTTTGAGAACACCGCATACTGAAAAAGGTCCGTTTCCGGAGATATATTCAACTGTTGCCGGAATAGAAATAGTCTTGTAGGTCTGCTTATCACTGCCAAAAGCGGTCTGACCGATCTCAGCAACGGTATAGCCGTCGATTGTTTCCGGAATCACGAGATCTTCCACATTGCTTGAGCAGTTCTCGATACAGGCAGTGCCTTCTTCTGTAACGGAGTAGGAGAAATCGCCGGAAACTTTTATTTCTGATTCAGCCGGAGCTTCTGTTGCTTCTTCTGTGGGAGCTTCTGTTGCTGAAACTGTTGTAGTTTCGTTATCTGCAAAGGCAGTATAAGCCGGTGCAGAAGCACAGATAAGCAGACTCATAATCAGAGCCGCTGATTTTTTATATCTTAACATAAGAGTACCCCTCATAATACAAATTTATATAGGGCATCCCTAAAAAACGTTTGATTAAAGGAAAAGCAGTAGATGCCGTGCATAGCTGCTTTTTTCTCAAAGGGGGTTTTTAGAGATACACTACAATATTATATCATGATTTTATAGATAATGCAATGGATTTCACAATGTTTTCATAATTTAGGGTATAATATGCACAGAGTGTGATAAAATAAATCCGGAGGTGCTGTTATGGCAGAATATATCGAAAAGGGAATTTTTAATCTGAGCGTTCGTCCGAGAATTCAGTCGTATGCGTCGCTTGCCGGAAAAAAAGAGGGCGAAGGACCTCTCGGGAAATACTTCGATAAGGTGATAGAGGACAGCCGCTTCGGGAAGGATACATGGGAAAAGGCTGAAAGTCATTTCCAGTGCGAGGCTCTCAGCATGGCGATACGCAAGGCAGAGCTTACCAAAGAGGATATCGGAGCAGTCTGTGCCGGCGATCTTGTAAATCAGTGCATAAGCTCGACTTACGGTCTGAGGGAGTTTGAAATACCGTATATCGGCATTTACGGAGCTTGCTCTACTATGGCTGAGGGAATCATGCTTGCATCGATACTCGTGGAAAGCGGAGCAGTAAACAGCTGTGCGGCAGTTACATCATCGCATTTTTCAACGGCTGAAAGGCAGTTCCGATTTCCGCTTGCATACGGAAATCAGCGTACTCCTACATCACAGTGGACGTGCACGGCTTCGGGAGCGGCGATAATTTCACACACAGGAAATGTTGAAATTACCGGAGGATGTATCGGAAAAATCACCGACATGGATATCAGGGACATGAACAACATGGGAAGCGCAATGGCTCCGGCGGCGGCTGAGACTATCCGGCGTTATCTCACGGCAACCGGAACTTCTCCGGAGGATTACGACTGCATTGTTACCGGAGATCTCGGTATTACGGGAAGCAAGCTTCTGCTGGAATTTCTTCTGAAACAGGGAATCGACATCTCAAAACAGCACCGTGACTGCGGCGTGATGATATTCGATCCCGAAAAACAGGATACACACAGCGGCGGTTCAGGGTGTGGATGCAGTGCAAGCGTACTCTGCGGATATTTTCTGCCGATGCTGGAGTGTGGAGAGATACGGAACATTCTTTTTGCGGCAACAGGAGCGCTCATGTCGCCGGTATCAGTTCAGCAGGGCGAGAGCATCCCGACGATATCGCACCTTGTTCATCTCAGGAGGGCAGAGCAATGATAATTGAAATTTTAAGAGCATTTATTGTGGGAGGAATCATCTGCACAGTGGGACAGCTTCTTATTGACTACACAAGCCTTACTCCGGCAAGAATTCTTACCGGATTTGTAATCGCCGGAGTAGTGCTGTCTGCGGTAGGAATATACGGCCCGCTTGTGGAATTCGCCGGTGCCGGAGCTACTGTTCCGCTGACGGGCTTCGGTCATACGCTTGCGGAGGGAATCAGGAAAAATATCGCAGATGACGGATTTTCGGGGATATTTACAGGAGGACTTACAGCCGCCGCCGGAGGAATTACAGCGGCAATGCTGTTCGGACTTATAGCGTCAGCGGTATTTCCATCAAAGGACAAATGAAATGTTGTATGGGCGAACCTATGTGTTCGCCCTTTAAATGCGTAATTCGTAATTCGTAATGCGTAATTATGGTGTCGGCATTTCTAATTCGTAATGCGTAATGCGTAATTCGTAATTATGATGTCCACAAAACATTTAACGTTCATTTATACATTGCATTTTTGTTGGACGTCGTGGACGCCCAACGGAAGTGCCCTTGGGGTGCGCCGTCCCCTACAATTTATAGCATTAAATTTCTACCGTATGCGATAGCAGACTACCTCTCCGTACAGAGTGAGTGCGCAGCACGGAAACGTGAACTGGGTGC
>JAFXEJ010000031.1 GCA_017513795.1 Ruminococcus sp. | reverse complement strand
TGCTGGGCAAAGACCATATCCGCCGCTACATCGTTGTTGAAGGCGGTCTGCACAGCACTCTGAGACACCAGCGAAATGGCCGGATATTTTTACTTTCTGAAACATGGTATTATATCAATAGAATTCATTCAGAAAAGGACGGCGATATTATGCTGAAAAATAATGGTTTTTACAGAGGAATCAATCTTGGCGGCTGGCTTTCTCAGTGCGATTACAGCGAAAACAGACTCAACAATTTCATTACAGAATCAGATTTTGAAAAAATCGCTTCATGGGGTCTGGATCATATCAGAATCCCTGTAGATTACAACGTTCTTGAAGACGAAAACGGCGGTTATTCCGGAACTGGTTTTTCAAAAATTGACTGGGCACTCGAAATGTGCCGCAAATACGGACTGAACATGGTCATTGATCTTCACAAAACAGCCGGTTTTTCTTTTGATTACTATGGCGAAAGCGAATCCGGATTCTTTGACAGTGAAGAACTTCAGGAACGCTTCTATCGTTTGTGGGAAGAAATTACCCGCCGCTATGGAAAATATCATGAAAATGTTGTATTTGAACTCCTCAACGAAGTTACTGATAAAAACTACATCGACGCATGGAACAGAATCTCCAACGAATGCATAAAAAGAATCAGAGCCATTTCCGGTGATATCATGATTCTTGTCGGAAGCTATCACAATAACAGTGCTCCAGCTGTACCGGATCTTGCGCCTCCGTACGATGACAAGGTCATTTACAACTTCCATTGCTACGATCCTCTGAAGTTTACACATCAGGGAGCATACTGGACAAATGATATCAAGCCTGATGAGAGACTCTCCTTTGAAGAAAGCGGAATTACAGAGGAATTTTTTGAAGAATTGCTTGCTCCGGCTATTGATGCGGCTAAAAAGAATAATACTGTTCTTTATTGCGGTGAATATGGCGTGATAGACGTAGTTTCTCCGGAAGATACTATAAAATGGTTCAGAACAATAAACAACGTCTTTGAAAAGCACGGAATTTCAAGATGCGTATGGAGCTACAAAGAAATGGATTTCGGTATTTCAGATACACGTCTTGACTCTGTGAGAAACGAGCTTATAAAATACTTCTGATAAAAAACAATCCCCTGAATTTTCACATTCAGGGGATATTTTTGTATTGATTTATTATCTGTTCTTTTCTTCAAGAGCAGTTATGAGATCAATTCTTCTCTGGTGACGTCCACCCTCAAAGCCGGTAGAAACAAATATTTCTGCAAGCTCACAGGCAAGTCCGGGACCAAGAGTTCTCGCACCAAGACACATTACATTTGCATCGTTATGCAGACGTGTAAAACGTGCAGAGAACGAATCCGAACAAAGTGCTGCTCTGATTCCGTTGATTTTATTTGCAGCCATTGACATGCCGATTCCTGTGCCGCAGACGAGAATTCCCTTTTCGCACTTTCCGGAAGTCACACATCCGCAGACTGCTTCTGCAATAACAGGATAGTCGCAAGGCTCGCCGTCTGTTCCGAGATCTTCAAACTCATATCCCTTTTCAGACAGTGCCTCAATGATCGCCTTTTTCATTTCAACTCCTGCATGATCACATCCGATTGCTATCATTTTAATTCCTCCGATTTATTTTTTTCTTCTAAATCCTTTTCAGCCTTGACCTTCTGTAAATACGATACTTCCAGCTGCTCCGGATCAACAAGCTTTCTTGAAGCTCCGGCAAGACATACTCCAGCAGCATTCTGTAATCTTCCCTGCGGCGGAGCAATAATCAGCATAGGTGAACGATAATCAGTAAAGAAATCTACCGCCGCATCACCGCATAATAACGTTTCTTCACATCTCATAGCAAGAATCTCAGCAAGTGCATCACGGGAGATGATTTCCTCTGCGCTAGTCTGTTCTATACAGTAGCCATCACTCTTGTATGTACAGCAATACACAAGATCGCCTCTTGCTTTCATTATTGCACAGATATTTCCCTTGTAGGAGATATTATTGCATGCAAGACCTTCCAGAGTAGATACTCCGCAGCATTTTATTCCAAGACCGAAACACATTGCCTTGACAGCAGCTACGCCGATTCGCAGACCAGTATATGATCCCGGACCGGCAGCAACAGCAACCGCTCCGATATCTTCCGTTTTTTTGCCGGACTGAGCAATTATATCCTTCACCATTGGCATTATTACCTGTGAATGAGTCTTTTGGGTATATATTGTGCTCTGAGCAAGAAATATCTCTGTTTCTGTGTCAAAAAGTGCAGCAGAAGCTGTTTTTCCGGATGTATCAATTCCAAGAATCAGCAAATCGCCCACCATCCTCTATAATTATTTCACGTTCGTTTTCACTGATTGTATTAATCGTAACATATATTGCGTTTTCAGGAAGAAACTCACTTATATTTTCCGACCACTCGATAACCGCAGCGTTTTCTTCAAAAGGATAATCGTAGAATCCGGTAGATTCGAGTTCCTCCTCCGTACTTATACGGTACATATCGAAGTGATATAGTGTGATTCGTTCCCCACGGTAGTCATTGACAAGAGCAAAAGTCGGCGATGATACAACATCCTTCATCCCGAGTCCGATTGCAAGACCTCGTGTGAACGTAGTTTTTCCTGCGCCAAGACCGCCTTTAAAAGCTATCATATCTCCGGCGCCTATCAGGGAACCAAGCTTTTCAGCAGCCCTGATAGTTTCCTCCGGAGAGCGTGTTATTATTTTTATCATATCAGAAAAGTCCTGAAATATTTCCGTCGTTGTCGCAGTCGATATTCAGCGCAGCAGGAGCTTTGGGAAGTCCCGGCATTGTGAGGATATCGCCTGTATAGATTACAACGAAGCCAGCACCGGCAGAAAGCTTTGCATCACGGATAGTAACCTTGAAATTCTTTGGTTTTCCGAGAAGCGCCGGATTATCAGAAAGTGAATACTGTGTTTTTGCGATACAGATCGGAATATTGCGGAAGCCGATTCCTTCGATTTCCTTGATAGCCTTTTCAGCCTGAGCTGTATATACTACGCCTTCAGCACGGTAGATTTCCTTTGCAACAGTCTCGATCTTATCTTTGATAGAAAGCTCTGTATCGTAAAGCGGCTTGAATCCTGTGCCATTCTCTGAACAGAACTTGATTGTCTCGCATACCTTTTCAGCAAGGTCAATTCCGCCTTCGCCGCCCTTTGCGAATACTTCGCACATGGAAACTTCTACGCCCATTTCAGCACAGAAATTCTTTACAAACTCAACTTCTTCATCTGTGTCAGTATGGAATCTGTTGATAGCAACGATTACCGGAACGTGATACTTATGCATATTCTCAATATGAACCTTGAGGTTTACAATTCCCTTTTCAAGTGCCCACATATTTTCCTTGGCAAGATCGTTCTTCAGAACGCCGCCGTTATATTTAAGTGCCTTGATAGTTGCAACCAGAACTACACAAGCAGGTGAAAGTCCGCCGAAACGACACTTGATATCAAAGAACTTCTCAGCACCAAGGTCAGAACCGAAGCCAGCTTCTGTAATACAGTAATCGCCTAATTTAAGAGCAAGCTTTGTAGCTCTGATTGAGTTGCAGCCATGTGCAATATTTGCGAAAGGTCCGCCGTGGATGAGTGCCGGATTATTTTCAAGAGTCTGAACAAGATTGGGCTTGAGAGCGTCTTTAAGAAGTGATGTCATAGCTCCGCATGCACCTATCTGACGAGCAAAAACAGGCTCTCCATTATAGTTATATCCAACAAGGATATTTTCAAGTCTCTTTTTAAGATCTGATATATCAGTAGCAAGACAGAGAATAGCCATGATCTCAGAGGCTACAGTAATATTGAATCCGTCCTCACGGGGAACACCGTTTGTCTTTCCGCCAAGACCAACAACGATATTTCTCAGAGCACGGTCGTTCATGTCAAGACATCTTTTGAACATGATTCTTCTCTGATCTATTCCGAGTTCATTTCCCTGCTGAATATGATTATCTATCATAGCGCAGAGAAGATTATTAGCAGCTGTAATTGCGTGCATATCACCTGTAAAATGAAGGTTGATATCCTCCATAGGAACAACCTGTGCATATCCGCCGCCGGCAGCTCCGCCCTTCATTCCGAAAACAGGACCGAGTGAAGGTTCTCTGAGAGCAAGAACAGCATTTTTGCCGATCTTTCCCATTGCTTCTGCAAGACCAACACTGACAGTTGTTTTTCCTTCTCCGGCAGGTGTAGGATTAATTGCAGTTACGAGAATAAGCTTTCCGTCCTTTTTGCAGGCAAGCTTTGAGAAAAGTCCTTCTGTAAGCTTTGCCTTATAATGACCATAAGGTTCAATGTCATTTTCGTCAATGCCAAGACCAGCAGCAATTTCAGTTATTTTTTTCATTTTGGCATTCTGAGCAATTTCGATATCAGATAACATATTCATTTCCTCCATTCGCTGTTAATCCGGATTTCTGGAAAATATTATCCGGAAAGTAATAAATACATTATACCATTTTCTTATAAAAAATGCAAGCAGAATTTATCAAATCAGATGAAAATCCTCATTTTCATGCAATAGTACTTCATTGAATGAATAATACGTCAGAATTATAGGGAACATCAGCTTTTTTCCATGATTTCATCTGCTATTTTTCTGAAAACCGGTGCGGCTGTATCATTTCCGAATCCTCCGTCCTCAGCAAGCACAGTCAGTACATACTCAGGCTTATACGCCGGAAAAAATCCTGTGATCCAACCGTGACAATACTCGTTTCCGTTTTTATCGTAACGTCCTGTCTGTGCCGTGGATGTCTTTGCAGCGACAGTTGTATTCACAGTTTTGGCATTTGAAGCTTCATTATTGCTGACCGCTGAGATCATCATTAATTTCAGCTTCTTTGCTGTTTCTTTTTCTATTACCTGTGATATCTGACACGGCTTTTCGTTTTCAACAGATACACCGTCAAGCGTTATTCCCTTCACAAGTCGAAGAACAGGCATTTTCCCGTCATTTGCTATGGCGCATGTCAGCTGAGTTATCTGCAATGGTGTTGCTGTAAGTTTTCCCTGTCCGAATGAAAAGTTTGCAAGCTCTGCCGGAACTGCAAGTTCATCAACAGTAGGAAGAACTCCCGCTGCTCCCTCTATTCCATAGCAAAGATGATTCTCTTTTCCGAATCCCAGACTGCTGGCAAGATTCCGGAAATCCACAACATCAAAGCTGCGGCTGAGGCTTATGAAATATGTGTTGCACGACTCTGTCATTGCATCTCTCATATTCTGAATACCATGACCATCATATTTATGGCAATTGAAATGCTGTCCCTCTATACCGGTTTTACCTGTACAGTCGTAGATAAATCCGGCACTCCCCTCGTTTATCCCCTCACAAGCTGTCACAAGCTTGAAAATTGAACCTACTCCGTATGAATATAGCACACGATTGATAAGCGGACTTCTTTCATCTTTTAGAGCATCATCAAGAGCGTCGGGAGAATATGACGGCAGACTGACAGCTGCAAGAATATCCCCTGTCTCTGCATCAGCACAGACTATCGCTCCCTTTTCCACTGATGAACTGTATTTCTCACATATTTCCTGAATCCGGCTGTCAAGCGTTGTAACTACTCCGCTTGAATGAGCATTGCTCCGCTGTACTGTTTTTCCATCGCCTATAATGACTTTTCCCGAACCGTCAGCATAATACGTCACCTTGTTTTCTCCGAAATTTCCACGCAGTATCTTATCATAAGCATACTCAATGCCTGAAACTCCTGTATTATCCGCCGTATATCCGATAATATGCTGTGCAGTCTGATATTCGGGATATCGCTCTGCACTTTCGAATATAGTAACTCCCTCTGATTCCGGAGTGTCCTCACTACATTCAAAAACAAAAGGCTCGCCGGCATCGTATTTTTCGCTGAACTCCTGTTTGTCCAATGCATATACCGCAAGTTCGTCCTTATCGACAGCTGACGGAACAACTGCTGCATACCAGCATTTTTCCGCATTTACAAGAGGCTGCATATTTCTGTCATAAATAGTCCCCTGAGCACTGTCGGCAGTTATCTCCACCACAGATCTCTGAAATGCTGCCGGAATATCCGTCTGTTTCGTTCCTATATGATAATATTTCACCACTACTGCCACAAACATCAGTAAAAATACCGCCACAAGAACAATTATCCCTGTTTCTGCACGCTTTTGCACCATAATATCACCTCATACTGCCTTTCATCACCATTTCTGGCAGCAAATAATTAAGGCAGTACCGCTACAGCAGTACTGCCTTGATATTATCTGCAAAAAACGTGAAATTATTCCAGAACCAATGTGAACGGTCCGTCGTTGAGAAGCTCGACCTTCATGTCAGCACCGAACATTCCTGTTTCAGTACGCTGACCTTTACTGCGGCAGTACTCAACAAAATACTGATACAGTCTGTCAGCTTCTGCCGGAGCAGCCGCCTGAACAAAATTTGGACGATTCCCCTTGCGGCAGTCCGCATAAAGTGTAAACTGCGGAACAACAAGCAATGCTCCGTCTACATCCCTGAGAGAAAGATTTATCTTGTCATTCTCATCGGAAAAAATACGGAGATTTATAATTTTATCTGCCAGTCTGCGGCAGTCATCTTCTGTATCTTCCTTTCCAACCCCGAAAAGAATCAGATATCCTGTCCCGATGCTTCCAGTAAGTTCACCGTCTACTCTGACGGACGCCGATGTTACTCTCTGAAGAACTATTCTCATTCTGTACCTACTTTCTCAGAATATCAAATCCATACGGCTTGAGTTCAAGTTTTTCCTTGCCTATTGATTCGATTATACTGTACATGGACTTCGGCAGACTGATAGCTGCTTCATTATCAGAATTATTGAAGAAGCAGATGAAGTCATTGAGTCCGTTAGTGCGTGTTGTTACTTCTACTCCGGAAGGCAGTCCTTTAAGTCGTGGAATTCCGGTCTGGCGCATGATATTTCCGACAAGACTCTTATAGAAATCAGCATCACCGACAGCTCCTACATAATATGCAACTCCGCCGCAATATCTGTTCATAGTAACAGCCGGACAGCACTTATAGCAGCCGTCATTATATTCAGCGTATGCTTTCGCTGTAGTAAGTCTGAGAATATCACACCACTGGCGGCATACAAACTGATTTCCGGCGAAATCTATTATCGTCTGTTCGTTATTTCCTATAGGATCGTATTCTGTTACCTCTGCGCCGATAAGTTCCTTATACACTGAAGGCAGAGTATCCATAATGCAGTTATTATTTGCATCCTTGACGCCGCTGCGGCTTGTTAGTACGAGAGTTCCTCCATTCACGACATAACGATAAATATTTTCGGCAGATGATTTCTTATAAATATACATCGCCGGAGCTATTACTGCCTTATATCCGGAAAGATCAGCATCCGGATGTACTATGTCAACATTTGCGCCGTATCCAGAAAATGCTGTGTGGAATTTCCTGAGCTGATCCCTGTAATCAAAGCCCTCCGACTGAGGCTGGATTCTGAATGCCCATTCGTTATCCGGATTGTAAAGGATAGCTACATCAGAAACTATCTCTGTTGTGTCGATAGCACCGATCCTTGAGGCTATTTTGCAGAATTCTGAAAATTCATAGAATCGCCGTCCGGGAACACAGCTGTGGTCGATAAGTCCCTGTGAAAACATATCAGGACCAGATACAGCACTCCTCCAGCGATAAAAGATAATATTTTCAGCACCGTGAGCAAGTGCCTGAAAAGCATATCCAGCCATCTGTCCCGGCTTTGCTGACGGCTTCATCGGCAGTGAATTTCCATCGGGATTGCTGTGCTGCTCGGTTATCCAGAAATTTCTGCCGTTTACACCTCTTGCAAAATCAAGGAAAAATGCAGCTGAATCATCCGCAAAAGGATAATTACTGCACGAAACAAAATCAAGATCGCTGAACAAACGGTAATAATCAGGATTATACTGCGAAAAATGTATATTTGCAGTTACTTTGGCTTTCGGGCATTCACGCTTGATAGTCAGCATGATATCCTTGACATATTTATACATACTGTCAGAGCAGAAACGTGAATATTCAAGGCAAAGTGCAGGATTCTGCGAGGATTCGGGATACTCCGAAGGCGGCTGTATCTGCGATATATCGTTATATTTTCCTATCCATGTAGTAGCTCCAAGAGCATTATTGATATTTTCAATCGTATCGTACTTATCAAGAAGCCATGTTCTGAACTGCTCTCTGCACGCATCACAGCTGCACGGATAAGCCTCTGTTCCGTTATCCGCCTGCCATGCAACAATATTTGAATCTGTTCCGTAATGACGTACAAGACGTTCTGTGATCTTTTTTGCATAATCGACAAATACAGGTGAATTTATACAGCACTGTCCTTTAAGTCCGACCGGCATCTTCTTCCCTTCACGATTAGTTCGGATTATCTCAGGATGCGCCTGATAAAGCCACAGGGGAGGACGGCTTGTCGGAATTCCGATAATTACTTCAATATTATTTCTGCTGAACATCCGCATTATATCATCAAAGCTCCGGAAATTGTATACGCCTTCCTCCGGTTCAAGCTCTGACCATGCAAGATCTCCGATTCTTACTGTTTTTACGCCTGTCTGCGCCATCATTTCAATATCTTTTTCCCAGAACGGGCTTCCCCATTGTTCGGGATAGTAATCAACGCCTATCTTCATAGTCTTGCCTCCGATCTGTTGTATATTGTATTATTCCGCAATTTTCCATAAACCAGCCTGAATATTCCTCAGTTGTCATGTTATGGAAATACATCTCAATTACTCTGCATACTCCGCCATGACTGACTATAAGCACGTTTTTTCCGTCATATCTGCTGATAATATCATCAAGCGCAGAAAACACACGATGAGACAGCTGTAAAAGCGATTCTCCCGTCTGTCCCATTCTTACGCCGTAATTGACCTTGTTTTCCGCAAAGCCTTCCGTAAAACGGGATTTTCCTTCAAATCTGCCGTAATCCCATTCACGGAATCTTTCGTCTGTCACGACGGGAATCCCTGTTTTTTCTGAAACTATTGAAGCTGTTCTGAATGCTCGCTTCATCGGCGATGAAATGATAATATCAATGCAATTCATTTCACTTATCTTATCTGCAAGCTCTCCTGCCTGCTGCAAGCCTTTTTCATTCAGTTCAATATCTGTTGTTCCAAGTATGAGTTCATCCTTGTTGAAATCAGTCTGTCCATGTCTTGTTGAATATATATTCAAGCTGATCACATCCGTTATTATATTTTTGACGCTCTTTCGATCTCTGCCCGTGCATTGTCTATCATAAGCTGACTCGGATTCTCTCCGCCCATAATACGGGCAATCTCGGAGATTCTTCCGTCTATATCAAGCTGAGTTACGTTTGTTTCAGTACGTTCACCTATGATCTTTTTTTCAATCATAAGGTGATTATCAGCCATAACCGCAATCTGCGAAAGATGAGTTACACAAATTACCTGACGTACCTTTCCTATCTCACGAAGCTTTATGCCTATCTTCTGAGCTGCCTTTCCGCTTACTCCGGTATCAATTTCATCGAAAATCATGGTGGGAATGCTATCCTTATCGGCAATAACGCTCTTTAATGCAAGCATTATTCTCGATAGTTCACCGCCGGAAGCAATTTTTGAAATCGGCTTCGGTTCTTCACCCTTATTGGCTGAAATGAGGAATTCCACGCTGTCCATACCATTGGCAGTCAGCTTTCCCTTTTCATGGCGAACCCTGATAACTACTCCTGACATATTCAGAAATTCCAGTTCGGATGTAACACGTTCCGCAAACTTTTCCGCTGTTTTTTCACGGTAATCATAAAGTGCCTTCGCCTGTTCGGTGACAGTTCTCAGAAGCTCCTCTTTGCGGACGCTTAGCTTCTCTATCTCTCCGAGTGAACTGTCAAGCTGCATAATCTCTGTACACGCATCATCATAAAGCTTTATCAGTCCGGAACAGTCCTGTGCATATTTTCTTTTGAGTTTATTTATATTGCCAAGACGCTCTCCAAGATATTCAAGACGCTGGCTGTCAAGCTCGATCTTTTCAGAAAGAGCTTCAAGCTCTGAGGCGATATCAGCAAGCTCGATTTCCGCAGCCGAAAGTCTTTCATAAAGTCCATTCAGAACCGGTATTCCGTCCGTAAATCCGGCAATATCACGCTCTGCCGAAATTATGATATCATTTGCGCCGTCATCTCCGATTATCGCCTGTACCGCGCTTTTCAGAGCAATTATAGTCTTTTCGGAATTCTTTGCTGTTTCGTATTCATGTTCAAGAAGCTCGTCTTCATTTTCTGCAAGCTCCAACTCGCCGATATCGTCTATTATCTCATTCAGATATCTGCTGCGCTCAATACGGGACTGCTCCTGACGTTTAAGATCGCCAAGTTTTCTTGCAGTCTGCTGAAGTTCACGAAATGTCTCACGATAGGCTTCAAGAAGGGAATTATCTCCGCCGAATTCATCAAGAATATGAAGATGCTTCTCGCTGTCAAGAAGTACCTGATTATCATGCTGCCCATGTATATTTATAAGCATGCTTCCGATTTCCCTGAGAAGCGATGCCGAGGCTGTACGGTGATTCACTCTTGATACGCTTCCGCCGTCAGCACTTATCTCACGGGTAACGGTTATTTCACTGTTTTCATGGGAAATTCCAAGCTCGTCAAGCTTTGCTGAAATTTCCGGAGAAAGATCAGTAAAAAGAGCCGTTATTACAGCTTTATCACAGCCGGTACGGACAATATCCTTTGTGCAGCGCTGACCTAAAACAGCATTTATACCGTTTATAAGAATAGATTTGCCGGCACCGGTCTCACCGGTAAATATATTGAGACTGCCGTTAAGCGGAATTACCGCCTCACGGATAACAGCAAGGTTTTGTATATAGATTTCCTTCAGCATTTAGTAGAATCATCTCCCCGGGAAAAGCTCGCTTCTGAATTTTTTTGAAAGTTTCTTTGCGTCTGCTTCACTTCTTACAAGAATAAAAATCGTATCATCTCCGGCTATCGTTCCGACAACACCCTCATGATTTACAGAGTCAATAGCAGCACACGTTCCCTGAGCCATTCCGGCACGGCATTTAAGAACAATTGTATTCATTGCGTAATCAACCGACAATACCGCTTCCTGAAAAAGTGTTTTTTCCTTGACGGCTGATACCGGCTGCATATATCTTACTGTTCCTGATTCATCACGCTGCTTTACAAGCGAAAGCTGCTGTATATCCCGTGACAGTGTTGCCTGTGTAGTCTTTATGTCTTTCTCACCCAGAAGAACGATCAGCTCCTCCTGTGTCGAAACAGGATATCTGGATATTATCTCAAGTATTGCTTCATGCCGGCGATTTTTCATAACTTCTCCTTATTTAAGCGGTTTACACAGTTTTTTACAAAGTGATTCATGGAATGAATTTCCTATAAGATTGACAAACTTTATATTATGACGCCCTCTGTGTATATCAATTGACTCGTTTTCGTGAAGCTTGAAATCAAGCTCTCCGTCCACACAGACTACCATACTTTCTCCGTTTGATGTACGGTCGGTAAGTCTGAGTTTTCTTCCGGACGCAAACAGAGTCGCTCTCGAAAACAGCGAATGAGGACATATCAGCGTCATTTCAATACATTCAAGATCAGGTTCGATCACAGGACCTCCGGCAGAAAGCGCATAGGCTGTAGAACCTGACGGCGTGCTGAAAAGTACTCCGTCTGCTCTGTATCTTCCTACAAGATAGTTATCCGAATACACCTCGAAATCACATATGCGGAAGCTTCCTGAACGTGCAGATATCTCGTTGATTGCAGTATATATCGTATCTTCTGAATCACGGTGAAGAACAATATCCAGCGTCATTCTCTCGGATATCTCATATCCTCCGGTTTTAAGCATACTCAGCTTATCAAGCTGATCTGCTTCAAGACCAGCCATAAATCCGAGTGTACCTGTGTTTATGCCAAGAAGCTTGGTGTCAGTTCCCATAAGAAACTTCGCACAGCGGAGAATAGTTCCGTCGCCGCCAATGGCAATGACGAAATCTGCTGTTTTGGCTGAATCCTCTATATCCTCGAATATAATGCCGCTTTTATCGGAAAATTCCTGCCGGAAATCACTGCTTACGCAGACATCTATTCCCTCACGGCTGAGTATATCACAGACTTCCCTTGCACAGGGAAGCGCATTTTTTTTCTGAAAATTGGGATACAATGCTGCTTTCATAGTGACTCCTTTATAATTTTTTGAATGAATCTGATACAAGCTCCTTGAAATCGCATACTATGCGGTTTCCGGTATTTTTTCTGACTTTCATAAGATACTCGATATTTCCGCTTCCGCCCTTTATCGGAGAACAGCAGAAGCCCTCCGGAACAAGTCCGAGTTCTGCCGAAAATCTGTCTGTATCAGCAAGAACATTCACATGAACTTTCTGATCCTTTACAATACCGTGCTTGCCTATATTGCTCTTTCCGGCTTCAAACTGAGGCTTTATCAGCACAGCAGCTGTTTCGCCGTCTTTGAGCAGTTCATATATTTTCGGAAGTATCATTTTCAGCGAAATAAAAGAAACATCAGTACAGATGAAATCAACGCATCCGCCAAGATCATCGGCTGTGATATTCCGGATATCTGTTTTTTCCATGCTTACAACACGACTGTCTGAACGAAGTGATTCAGCAAGCTGATCGCTTCCGACATCAACAGCATAAACCCTTGCTGCACCGTTCCGCAGCATGAAATCTGTAAATCCTCCAGTAGATGCTCCTATATCAAGGCATACCTTGCCTTTAAAGCTGAGATCGAATTCCTCAGCCGCCTTTTCAAGCTTGAGCGCTCCCCTGCCAACGTAAATCTGCTGCACCGAAGATTCTACAGCATCACTTTCTGATACCTCCGCAGAAGGCTTTTTAACTACCTTTCCGTTGACAGTTACCGCACCTGAAAGAATCATTTCCTTTGCGCTGCTGCGGCTGGGTGCAATTCCTCTTGCAGCAAGAACACAATCAAGCCTTGCCATTTTCCATGCACCCTTTCCTGATATATTCCATCATTTTTCTGCTTGTAAGTCCAAGTTCATCAAGGCAGTCCTTCACAGACGCCTGTTTTACATATCCTTTCGCAGCAACTCTGGAATACTCACCTGTATATCCAGATTCTGCAAGAATATCAGCGACCTTTTCGGAAATACTTCCGCTGTCCATACATTCCTCGAAAAATACGATACGCTTATAATCAGAAATCTCTTCGCTGAACCCTTCTGCAAGCGGCCATATTTTCGTCAGCTTGAGAATATCACAGTTTATTCCCTCTGAAAGAAGCGTTTCCTGCGCTCTGAGCGCCTCATCGAAAATTCTTCCATAGGTAATGATAAGAATATCACTGCTTCCACGGCTTACAAAAACGTGATCTGTGGAAAGATATCCGCTTTCAAATGCTGCTGGCTCTGTTCCTCTGGGGTAGCGTACCGCAGCAAGACCTTTATCTTCAAAAATTGCCTGTTTCATGCAGAGTCTGAGTTCCTCATAGCAGCACGGCGAATATATAGTCGTATTCTTTATCGTTGTCAGCATCGGAACATCAAGAAGTCCCTGATGAGTCTCTCCGTCCTCTCCTACGATTCCGGCACGGTCAACTCCTAAAACAACATGAAGATTTCCTATTGAAACATCATGCACAAGCTGATCGTATGCACGCTGGAGAAATGAAGAATATACGGCAAAAACAGGAATCTGTCCCATTGACGCAAGTCCGCCGGCAAAGGTGACAGCATGCTGTTCAGCTATGCCGACATCAAAGAATCGCTCACGAAAACGACTGCCGAACTCCTGAAGTCCTGTTCCGTATTTCATTGCAGCTGTAATTGCAGTTATACGGCTGTCCTTTTGTGCAAGGCTTGCAAGTTCATGTCCGAAAACTGTAGAAAAACATTTATCGGCAGAAACTTCCGGATTTCCTGTCTCTATGTCAAAGCGTGATATTCCGTGATATTCACCGGGGTTATTTTCCGCCGGAGCATAGCCTTTTCCCTTGACGGTCTTTACATGTATAAAAACAGGCTCGTCGTATGTTTTTGCCATACGCATAACTTCTTCGAGTTCTTCAAGGTCATGACCGTTGACAGGTCCGAGGTATATAAATCCCATATCCTCGAAAAGATTACTGCTTTCAAACAAGCTGTATTTTACGGAATCCTTTACGTTTTTGATTCCCTTTGCAACAGATTTTCCCATAATCGGGATTTTTTTAAGTCCACGCTCAACCGCTCTCTTTGTCTGGAGGTATTCCTCACTGTTGCGCAGAGACGTAAGGTGCTTCGCAACAGAACCTACACTCTTGGAAATAGACATATTATTATCGTTGAGAATAACAATAAGGTTCAGATTCTTTCCTCTGCCGCCGTTGTTCATCGCTTCATAGAACATACCGCCGGTCATGGCACCATCACCGATAACTGCTACAGCATAATTGTCTTTTCCCTGTATACGCATAGCTTCAGCTATACCGCAGGCAACAGATACAGACGTACTGCTGTGACCGCTTATGAAAGTATCATGAATGCTTTCCTCGGGCTTCGGAAATCCTGATAATCCGTTTTTGCGACGGAGAGTCTTGAATTCTCCGGCTCTTCCGGTAAGTATCTTATGTGTATACGCCTGATGTCCTACATCCCAGACAATCCTGTCATCCGGCGAATTGAAAACACGGTGTATAGCCATTGTAAGCTCAACAACACCAAGATTCGATGCAAGGTGTCCGCCTGTTTTTGAAACAGTCGTTATGAGCATATTCCTTATCTCGCTGCACAGAGCATTGCACTGCTTCAAGGAAAGATTTTTCAGATCTTCCGGCAGCGCAAGCGATGACAGCGGTACTTTTCTTTCTGCATTTACATTTTTTTCCGAGTTATTTTTTTCCTTCATTTTAAACTAACAGGAGCGGAAATATCAGCTCCAGAGCTCCTTTTTAATTAGTTTTTCCTGCACAGAAGCATTTCAGTAAGCTCTCTGAGGAAATCATTATTACCGAATTTTTCAAGCAGCGACATTGCTTCTCCGGTAATATTTCCAGCGATCTCCTGTGCTTTTTCAACACCGTAAAGTGTGACAAATGTAGTTTTGTTTTCCTCTGAATCACTGCCTACCGGCTTTCCAAGCTCCTCAGTAGTGCTTGTCACATCAAGAATATCATCTATTATCTGGAATGCAAGTCCGAGACGATAACCGTATTCTGCTGCAGCTTCAACAGTTTTACTGTCTGCTCCGGCACAGATGCATCCCATCATACATGAAACAGCAATAAGCTCTCCAGTTTTATGCTTATACATATTGCGGAGATTTGCTTCATCCACGTCGTTTTTTGTTTCGTTTTCCATATCAATTACCTGACCGCCGATCATTCCGTCACGTCCGACAGCTTTGGCAAGGCAGGAAATGATATTTACCTTCTGTTCACTTGTAAGAACAGAATCGTTGGCAATGATCTCAAAAGGCAGCACAGAAAGAGCATCGCCGGCAAGAATTGCAGTTGCTTCGTCGAATGCTTTATGACAGGATGGCTTTCCACGTCGGAAATCATCATTATCCATTGCCGGAAGATCATCGTGTATCAGCGAAAATGTGTGTATCATCTCAATACCGCAAGCCGGTGCAGAAGCAATTCTGTAATCCTTTCCGCACGCTTCACAGAATGCATATACCAGAACAGGTCTGATTCTTTTTCCGCCCGCTTCAAGGGAGTAGTTCATTGCCTTTATGAGATTCTCCTGAGCACTGACTGCTCCGGGACAAAGACTGTACTTTTTCAGATTTTCTTCGGTAAACGCAATATATTCCGATAACTTTTCCTTAAAATTACTCATATTATTTCTCAGACGGAAGATTTCCGTCTACCTCCGTAATTTTTATTTTAGCCTCACTGAGCTGTTTTTTGCAGACCGCTGAAAGCTCCACGCCTCTGCCGTAAAGTTCAACCGCTTTTTCAAGAGGAATATCACCTTTTTCAAGCTCTGCAACTATTTTATTCAGTTCTGCCATATTTTCTTCAAAGCTGAATTTTTCTTCCATTTTATCACCATTTATCCTTGATTTTCGCAGTCACGCCGCCTTCGCCAAGACGTATGCTGACGATATCGCCATTTTCAAGCTTATCCGAATCGCTGATAAGCTCCTCACCCTTATATACAAGCGAATATCCTCGGGAAAGAACTTTCAGCGGACTGAGATTATCAAGGGATCTTATCTTTTCATTGACTTTTGATTCCATACGTCCGAGATATGACGCAAAAGCAAAGCCGTATCTTTTTCTGAGATTTTCAAGGCGTTCCTCCGTAAGTCTCAGCAGATTTTCCGGAGATCTTGCAGAAAGCCGTGAACCTGCCAGTGCAGTTTTCTCCTCTTTCTCTGATACAACAGACGAAACTGCGCTTTTCAGTCTCTTTTCAGCTATTCTGATTCTGTCGGAAAGAATGTCAACAGATACAGACGCAGCAAGCTCTGCAGCCGCTGACGGCGTAGGTGCTCTCATATCCGCTGCAAGATCGGTTATGGAAACATCAGTCTCATGACCTACAGCAGATATCACCGGTACTTTACAATTATAAACAGCATACGCAACCTTTTCGGAATTGAAGGCACTCAGATCTTCTGATGATCCTCCTCCTCGTCCGACAATGACTACATCACAGCCGGCTGATTCTGCCGAAAGAATTCCGGCACAAATGGAATCAGGCGCACTCTGTCCCTGTACAACAGCATTTACGGCGTATACTTCCCCAAGAGGCCACCGCCGTGAAAGAACATTTATAATATCCCTTACTGCTGCGCCGCTGAGTGAAGTTACAACTCCGATTTTCTTAGGCATATCCGGCAAAGGACGCTTATGCGCTGTATCGAATATTCCTTCCTTTGCAAGCTTTCGTTTAAGCTGCTCCAGAGCGGCTGTTTCTTTTCCCTTTCCTTCGGGAATTATATCTGTGACATTTATCTGATATACACCGTCACGCTCGTAAACCACGATATTTCCGGCAGCTACGATTGACATTCCGTCCTCGGGAACAAATTTCAGACGTGACGCAGCCTGTGCAAACATTACAGCTTTCAGTGCACTTTCGCTGTCCTTTATCGTAAAGTACATGTGTCCGCTTTTATAGTGACAGATAAAATTCGATATCTCGCCTTTTATCATTATTCCCTGAAGATTTCTGTCACCTCTGAACACAGAACCCAGATATTTATTTAATTGTGTAACCGTAACAACAGGCATTATTTTTCTCCATTATATTTCAGATAACCATATATAGCCGTTCCGGCAGCATTATCACATGAAAATTCCGGCGCTGCAAAGTAAGTATCGCTGAATTCTGAGGTAATCAGCTTGCGGATATACATATCTGACATTACTCCGCCAGCAAATACAAGAGGAAGCTTTCCATAAATACCAATGGCAGCATCTGTCATTCTGATGATAGTATCTGCAACGAAATCAAGGCAATATCTTGCGATGTTTTCAGCCTTTTCACCGGATTCTGCCATACTGCGGCATTTATTTTCAAGTCCGGAAAGACAGCAGTCTGTTCCTTTAAGAACAGCTTTTGTACGGAAACTCCTGTCTGCTTTTTCCGCAAGCTTTTCAAGTTCCTTACCGCATGGAAAATCAAGACCAAGCATTACTCCGACCCTGTCTATAGCCTGACCGGCTTTAAGATCGAGTGAAGTTCCGATACTGGAAATATTCATGATATTCTCACTATCCGGCTCGCACAGAAGGCAGTCGGTAGTACCTCCGCTGACGTGAAATGCTATGAAACGCTGTGAAACAAGATCAAGCCTGTCCGCTGAATAAAGCGCCGCAAGAATGTGTCCAATCTGATGCGATGTGTCAAATACAGGAATTCCTTCTATCGCTCCGTAAGAACGTGCAAAACCCTCTCCGCAGAGAAAACACGGCATATATGAACCCTCAGCATTTCGTGGACGAGCAGAAGCCGTCACAGCGCACGGAGTTCCCAGTGTATTTTCTCCAAAAAGCTGCTCTATCATTTCCGGAAGCTGTTTTGTATGATGGAAAACAGCGTCGCTCTGACGCAGACCAAGCTCTCCTTTTTTTACAGGAAGAAGCTTTTTTGCCTGATATATCTTATTTTCTCCGCTGACGTATACTGCCGCAGAGGTTGTATAATTACTGGTATCTATACCAAGGAATTCAGGCATTTTCTGCCGCCTCTGCCTTCTGATGATCTCTTGAAAATGCTCCGAGAACTCCGTTGATGAACGAAGTATCTTCCTTATAAGTATACACCATAGAGAGATTTATCGCCTCGCTGATAGCTGCATTCACTGGAGTATTCTCATCGTAAATTGCTTCATACAGAGCTATTCTGAGGATAGCAAGATTCAGCTTGGAAATACGGGAAATACTTCTTGACTTGCTGTATCCAGAAATAATGGAATCAAGCTCATCAGCGTGAGCTATTGTTCCTTCAACGATTTTCTTTACATCATCGTTTACTGTTATTTCTTCGATTTCCTCAGCAATATCATAAAGTTCCTGAATATCATCATCACGCAGAAGCTGCTCGAAAACAAGCTTGAATGCGCTGTCTCTTATTTCACGTCTTGTCATTTGAACCCTCCTTTTCCATTAATCAAAAACGACTCCGCACACAGACACGTTTACTCTTGCTGCTGTAATACCAGTCATATTCTGAATATTCTCCTTGACAGCAAGCTGTACTTCATTTGCAACAGCGCTTGCCTTTTCGCCGCTCTTTATTCTGATAGCAACGTCAATGGCAGCAACATCGCCCATCATCTTGATTTTAATGGGACCGCTTTTTCTTATCTTGCTTACCTTGTTCACATCACCGCAAAGACCTGCAACGCCCTTAACATCAAGGGCGGCAAGTTTTGCAACTGTTATTATTACATCATCTGATATTTTAAGCCGGCTCTTTACCGCTTCTCTCGAAACATCCATTTTCAGACCTCCGGTTCTGTTTTTTTGAGTATTTATCAAGTTGCATCTTTTAACAAACGTGTGCAAATACTCCTTCTTTTATATTATATCAGATTTTTTTTCTTTTTACAACTACTTTACTTCAAAAATTCTGATATTTTCTGCTGAAACTTCTGTCTCTCCAAGAATTATCTCCTTTATTGACGCTGCCTGTGCTTTGTCAAGCCCTTCTGTCCTTACAACTATCTTTGCAGATTCACCGTCAAGATATGCAACGCAGTCCTCGAATCCCTGTGCCTTGACAAGCGATTCAATCGTTCCTTCTGCTTCAATAAGCTTTGATACCTCAACAGCATCAAGAGCATTCATTACCATTTCGTCCTCTGTTATATCTCCGCCTCCGATTATCATCTGAAGTGTCTGAACTGCTTCATCACGATTATTCATCTTGTCAAGTCTTGCCTGTGCGAAATAATCGGATGCTCCGCCGGCTTCGGCATTTACAAATTCCGTTTCGCCATAGCTTACCGTGTTGCCTTTCTCTGTTGCAGTTACCTTTTTCTTCGATTTTTCCGGATTCAGCGGAGCTGTTGCATAGTTTATGTATACCGCCACCGCAAGCATAAGGGTAAGGCAGGTCATGATGATATGCTTCTTTCTAATGATTACTGTAGGTTTTTTCATAATAATTCTCCTTTTTGATATGTATTTGTTATCTCTCCAGCTTTGTTACAAAAATCTTTCCTGAAGAGATTCCCAGTGCGGCAGAAACTGCTCTGTATATCCTTTCAGTTACAACAGGACTGTCACAGCCTGTACAGGCAACAACAGCACCGGTGATCTCGGGAACTTCCACAGTTTCGACAAGAGCATTTTTTCCGTTTCCTCCTCCAATCATCACATATTTCTCTTCCTCCTCCGTTTTATTTTCTGAGCGGCTGATTTTTTCCTCTCTTGCATATACATACCGCTGGTCTGTACCAACTGTAAGATATACCTTTACATCTCCGGCTCCCTCGATCGTTTTCAGAAAACTTTCGAGTCTGCGCTCTGTTTCATGGCAGTAATCTGCGGAATCAGAAAAATCCGTACTGCTTACACTTTTGACTGATTCATCAGATTTTTCTTTATCGGGAAGAAACGAGGAAATCATTATCAAAAGCAGACCGCCCGTCCCGAGAAGCATTACTGCTGTTACTGCTTTTTTGTCGCTTTTCATGTTCCGGAATTTTTCAGCTATCTTCATTTATGACCTCCGTTTCACTGCCAAGACTGCTTCTGATTATATCTGCTGCCTCTTTGAAATTGTCCGTTTTTATCGTGACCTTAATAATAGATATGCTGCCATCGTCTGAAATATTAACATCTGTTTCTATTTTTTCACATAATATCCCCGCCGCTTTCAGCTGCTGAAGCAATACGGAAGATATATTATACGACGTCTGACGGCGAAGTTCTTCATGATACATCTCCTGAGAATGACTGTAATCAAGGCTGTAATCCGAACTTAATCCGGACAGATCGAAATCAAATCCGCCTTTAAAAAACGGAGCTGCTGCCGCCGCTATAAGCACAAGATTGAGTATCATCTTCATCTGATTTTTCAGACGTGTTCCGGATACAAGGCTTTCTATAATGCATATTGCGGCAGAAACTGTACATACAGCTATGACCGAACTTTTTATCTGTTCCATTTTTCCTCCCTGAATTCAGTTCTACGCAAACGACTGAATGAGAATTCCGGTACATATTATCAGCATTACTGAATAACAGATAAGCACGCTCTGGACTATCGCAAGGCTGCTGTCTATCGCTTTCATAAGCCGTACAAGTGCGTCCGCTGACAAAAGCTCTGCGGCGGCTGTACCTATCCACATTACTCCACGGAATATCAGCACTTCGATAACAGGCGGAAGTATAAACAACATTACGGCTATATTTCCAGCTGTACCTATAGTTGAACGCATGACATCAAAGCTTCCCCTTACCGTTGCGTATGCATCCGAAACAGCTCCACCGACAATAGGCACAAATCCGGATATTATGTACTTCGCCGTTTTTGAAGCTACACCGTCTGTCTTGGCGGCAAGTGTACATTTCATTGCGGCAAATCCTGTAAACAGCGTCATTGAAACGGTCATCGCCCATGTGATAAGCTTCTTTATAAGCCGGACTATCCCATCAACGGAAACATTTGGGAAAACACTTCCGGAAACTGCAAGAACTGCTGTAACTCCAAGTACAGGCATAAGATATTTATCCGAAAGCGCAGTAAAAAGCTCTGATGCACCAAGTATCATTATACTGTACGCACCGCCGGAAAGTGCTCCTCCGCATGCAGCTGTGATTCCGGCAAAAACCGGAACAAATACAAGCATGAAGCCACCGGTACGCTCAACTGCATTCTGCGCATTTTCATATACTACAAACAACGACGGCGCAATTGTCGTGACCGCTGTCAGTACACATACCATATCATAAAGTCCGGCGTTGTTATCCTTACTGAAAACACCTCCGCCAAATCCTCTGACAACAGCTGTAAATACAATTACCGCAAGCAGCGTTCCCAACATTCTGACCGGTGCATGAAGCCTGTCCGAAACAGAATCTATAATACGCTCCCAAAGCTCTCCGAAGGTAATACCGCTGATATCGCCTATACTCCAGTCAATATCATAATCGGAAAGAATATCATCAACCTCGTCCGCTATTTCTGACTGCTCCGCTTCATATTCAGCAGACACATTCACCGGAACTGCCGCAAACAGCAGTATAAACGGAATAAATACAATTGCCAGAATTCTTTTCATACTTCTTGTTCCTATATCATTTCATTTATTTTTTCCAGAAGCGACCTGATTATAGGCAGACTCATGAACGTAAGTGCTCCTCTGCCCCACAATTCCGCCGCAGATGCTATTGCGCCTTCTCCGCTGTCATTGCATATCTCACACGTTATCTGCGTTATAAAGCATATCGCAGCCGCCTTGAATATTATCGACATATAGCTGTCAGGAACTCCGGATTCCGTGAAAATTTCCTGCACCTCAGATATAACAGGTCCGATAAAAAGCATGAATCCCCCTATTACTCCGGAACATACACCAATAGCTATCATCATTGACTGCTCACGGCAGTACTGTCGCAGAAGTACTGCCAATACTGCCGCACAGATACAAAAAACTGATACGGAAAAACTGCTTTCTACCATAAGCCGAATACCGTTTTGACCGTTTCAAAAAGATTGCCTATCTCCTGTACGATAACTACAAGTACTACTATCAGACCGGCAAGTGTTGTCATCATCGCCTGTTCCTCACGTTCAGCTCTTTTCAGTACAAGATTGAGTACCGCTACTATTATTCCCGTTCCGGCTATTTTGAAGATGAGATCAATGTCCATTTTTATTTCCTTTCCTTAGCTATATTACGAGGATTCCAGCCATAACGCCGAATAATGTTCCGGCTGAACGGTAAAGTCTTCCTTTGCGCAGAAAATCTTCCTTCCGTCTTTTTTCAAGAGCGTCAAGCTCGGCTTCAAAACCGCTTATTGATGTCAGCTGTCCCTGTAAATCACTTGTTCCGATCATTTCACCAAAACCAAGCAATATCCGCTGTTCATCTTCCGGAAGATTTCCCTGAGACATTACCGCTTTTTTCCATTGTTCATGATAGTTTTCCCCTTCTGAAAATCTGATGGGAAGTTCATTGAGAAATGTAAGTCCGCACAGCTCCGGTGATGATTTCAGCCGTACGGAAAGCTCATAGACGTCAAGTCCCTGAAATCGTATAAGTATTCCCGATATTCTCAACAGCTCGCCTGTTTCACGGCATATCTCAAGATTATTTTTAAGTTTTTCAGCTCCTGAAAATCCACCAACTGTACCGGCTGCCGCAAACATGAGCGCAGCAATTATTTTCATCAGCATTTTGCAATTCTCCTTATTTCCTTTATCAGTGACGGAAAACTGCTTCCCTGAAGAAATACCGCATAATCAAAAACTCCTGCTTCTATCAGCGGAACTGCCGCTCTCCTGCTAAGCATTTCCTCATAGCTTTCGGCATGAATTGTGGCTGTAAAGCTTACACCGCATCCGTATCCGCTAAGTATTGCTTCTGCATCTGATGTATCTGAAATTTCATCGCAGATTATCACATCAGGTGACAGCGTTCTGACAGCAGAAATTATACCTCTGGCACGATCCGAACCCACAATAACATCTGTCATTGCGCCGACATCTCTGCCGGAAACACCTCCGCTGCTTGCCGATATTTCATTTCTTTCATCAATGAGCACTACCTTGCGGTCATTTCCAAGTATACGGCATAAATCACGCAGCATCGTTGTTTTTCCGGAATTTACTCCTCCGCAGATAAGTACGCTTCTGCCATTGGTTCTTCTGAAAAGCTCCTCAGCACATCCGTTGACTGAACGTGCTATTCTGAAATTCAGACTGCTGAAATCCTTTATCGTTTTGTCAGCTGTACCCGAAACAGTGCCCGAAACACCAACACGGATTCCTCCGCCTATTACAAAAAAACCTTCGCTAAGCTCTCTGGAACAGCTGTGAACCGAATATCTGCAAAGAGCTTCTACCGTTTTTTGTATATCCGCAGCTGAGACACAGATACATCTGCTGTCACGATAATCAGCTGTCAGGTTTCCGTCAGCGGTCAGGAATAATATTTTCCCCGGATAAACAAACGATACAGCACGTCCGCTGCGCAGTCTTATCTCGCTGAGATTCTCTGTACATTCTGCCGCTGATTTCATTGCACGTCGTATTTCCGGAGGCAAATATGATTGTATTGTCTCATAGCTTGTACGTCCATTCAAGGCTTTCTCTCCCCTTTCACTCAATAATATTCAGGCTGAATCCATTTTATGCAAAAAAAATCCCTGCCGAAGCAGGGATTCAGATTAATCTACTGATTTAAGGGATTCAGCCATATTTATTTTTTCAAGCTTTATCTCCATGAAAAGATTTACAATAAAATTGAATACAAATGTAAGCAGCGCACTTATTACAAAGCTTGCCGGATAAATTTCTGTACGGAATGAAACAAGATCAACCACTATCTGCGCCATGACAAATTTATGAAGCAGTACGCCGAGTCCGAGCCCTACAGCTGTTCCTAACGCTGTCAGTGCAAGATTTTCACGAAGAACATACGCAGATGTCTCACGCCGGAAAAATCCGAGAACCTTGATAGTCGCTATCTCACGAAGTCTTTCTGTAATATTTATATTGGTGAGATTATAAATAACTACAAAAGCAAGTCCGGCTGCGCTGAGTATGATAAGCAGCACAATGTAATTAAGACTGCTCATCATGTTTGACATTCTCTCTTTAAGATCCTTGAACATTATCAATGATGTAACGTTCGATTTCTTTGTAAATTCAAGTATCTCCTTTTTGTCTCCGCCTTCTCTGATATCAAGATATGCACTATTATATACAGCCGGCGATGACAGCTGTTCTTCTATTGTTT
Organism: Ruminococcus sp.; assembly: GCA_017513795.1. Taxonomy (GTDB): domain Bacteria; phylum Bacillota; class Clostridia; order Oscillospirales; family Ruminococcaceae; genus Ruminococcus. The sequence goes on along the minus strand of JAFXEJ010000031.1, from coordinate 7,335 downwards.
CAGGAGAAATAAATACATAGTTGTAAACGTGATTTTCAAATACACCCACTACCTTCACCTTTATCTCGTGAAGCTTTTCATCACGCAGAGTTATCGTGTCACCGATATCTGCACTGTAACGTTCCTGTATACTGTTGCTGACTATAGCTTCATTTACTTCGGGTACAGGCGTATCATCTCCGTCAATATCTCTGAAATTCATGAATTTCTTCATCTCATCATAATTCTGAGGAATCACAAGCGTTACACTTTTCACTTTATCTCCGTAAAGAAGATCCCAGTTTGAACTGTGGATGAATGTATAGTCTCCCGTTTTTGCATCAAGATCATTTTCTATGTGCTCAGGAATACTTCCGTCTTCCTCAACGTTAAATGAAATCTGAGCGTCAGCAGTAATAATATCGCCGTACTGCATATCCGCAAATCTTGAAATTGAATCTCTCAGTCCGAAGCCTGTGAGAAGCAATGCCGTACATCCGCTGATTCCTATTATCATCATGAAAAATCTCTTTTTGTATCTGAAAATATTTCTTACCGATACCTTGTGCAGAAACTTCATGTGATTCCATATAAAAGGAATTCGCTCCAGAAGAACTCTTTTTCCCGCTTTCGGAGATTTCGGACGCATAAGCGATGCACTCGTTCCGGAAAGTTCATGCCGGCATGAAAACCACGTTACCCCCATTGAACACAAAAGCGATGCTCCCACTGCTCCGGCAGCAAGAACGGGATCAAAAACGAATTTCATAGGAATGGATATATACATAAGCTTATATGTCATCCATATAACTCCGGGGAAAAGGAAGATTCCTACCGTATATCCGATTATACAGCCTATAAGAGCTGCACTTCCGGAATAAAAAAGATATCGTGCCATTATAGCTCCGTCCGAATATCCTATCGCCTTGAAAACACCTATCTGTGTACGCTGCTCCTCCACCATACGGCTCATAGTAGTCATACACACAAGTGCCGCCACAAGTATGAAGAATATCGGGAATATTCTCGCTACCTGCTCCACTATCTCTGAATCACTTTCAAAGCAGGAGTATCCGATATTATAATTTCTGCTGAAAATATAGACCGTCGGGACAAGCGAACCGGAAATTTTCATTTCTTCTGCGGCAATATCAGTACTTTTCTGTGCCTGAACTTCTGCCATTGGCTCCCACTTTTCAAAGCGCCCTTCCATGAAGCTTTTATACTCATCAGAATATATATCGTAATCATGGTCAAAACGCACATATATCTCTGAATATCTCGGAACTGCAAATGCCTCCGGCAGCATATAAACAAAGCCCGTAACGCTGCCGTTTCCGATAGAGGTGGTTCCACGCTCAAAATTTATATACAGCGGAGAATATACTGTTCCTACCACCTCGAAAGATTTGCCGTTGAGACACATCATCGTTTTTTCATCATTTTCAGAAGAAAGCGTTATCTTACTTCCAAGCGGCGGTAATTTATGTATATCCGCATCAAGAACGCATTCATCCGGCGACTGCGGCATTCGTCCGCTGACAAGCTCAAGAGTATTCAGTTCCTTTGTGATCGAATGTGTCTTTAGTACGTTTTCCTTTCCGCCTTTGTAGTTATACAATGCATCAAAACTATATGAAGGCTCTGCACATCGTACTTCATCTGCTTCAGAAAATGCTTCTGCATCCTCATCGCTCCATCCTGTTGATGAAAGAAGCCGGTAATCATACATCTTGTGGTCTTCAAGAAACGTATTTATGGTATTTACCATAGCAGGCGTTGTGATACGGACTCCCGAAAAGAAACCAACGCCAAGTGCTATGATCGCAAGAATAGCAAAATATCGTCCGAAGCTGCCTCTTATCTCTCGCAGCGCAGCTTTTCTCATCGCTGATCTCATAGACATCACCACTCGATTTCAGCAACATCTTTAATATCGCTGTTAAGTCTCATATCAGCAACGGCACCATTCTTTACGGTTATTATTCTGTCTGCCATAGCTGAAAGCGCCTGATTATGCGTAATAACTACGACAGTCATTCCTGTACTGCGGCATGTATCCTGAAGAAGCTTCAGTACAGCCTTTCCAGTATTATAATCAAGAGCACCTGTCGGCTCATCGCACAACAGAAGCTTAGGATTTTTGGCAAGAGCTCTTGCTATTGCTACACGCTGCTGCTCTCCTCCCGAAAGCTGCGCCGGAAAATTCTTCATTCTGTCGCCAAGTCCCACATTTTTCAGTACTTCCGCTGCGTCAAGCGGATTGCGGCATATCTGGGCTGCAAGTTCAACATTCTCTATGGCTGTAAGATTCTGTACAAGATTATAAAACTGAAATACAAATCCGACATCATAGCGGCGGTATGCAGTAAGCGCTCTTTTTTTCAGGGCGGATATCTCTACGCCGTCAAGCCATGCGCTTCCGGAAGTAAGCGTATCCATTCCGCCGAGAATATTGAGTATCGTTGTTTTTCCTGCACCGGAAGCTCCGACTATTACACAGAACTCTCCCTTTTCTATCTCAAAATCGGCTCCGCTCAAAGCAGCAATCTCTACTTCGCCCGTTTTATAGATCTTGCGGACGTTTCTGAATTCTATATATGCACTCATTAGATTTCCTTCCTTTATTTTGTCGTATATTGTCATTATATATTCTATCACATTACACCGGAATTGTAAAGCAATATATAATGAATGTATGTGTAAAAAAATATATAGGCAATGTAGGGTGCAATGCCCACATCGCACCGTAAATATAAGGCGGATGTAGGCATCCGCCCCTAAATGAAGAAATAAACCCAATCAAAGTATATTTGCCTACAAAAATTTTTACACACACATAAAGAATTCAAAAAAAGGACTTGACAAATCAGAAAAAGTGAAGTATACTTCACTTAAACTTTTGTTTTCACTAATATCTGCAAGGAGACTTTTTATCATGAAAATTTACAGAACTGTCACAGAGCTTATAGGCAGAACCCCTCTTATGGAGCTGGCAAACATCGAAAAAAATGAAAATATCAACGCTCGTATTCTTGCTAAACTTGAATACTTCAATCCAGCCGGATCGGTAAAAGACAGAGTTGCTGCCACTATGATAGAAAATGCCGAAGCTGAGGGACTCCTAAGAAAAGGCAGCGTTATCATCGAACCTACAAGCGGTAATACTGGAATCGGTCTTGCTTCTGTTGCCGCTTCAAAGGGATATCGTCTGATAATTACTATGCCGGAAACTATGAGCATAGAGCGACGCAATCTTATGAAAGCATACGGTGCTGAGGTTATTCTCACTGACGGTTCTGAGGGAATGACAGGCGCAATCAGAAAAGCTGAAAAGCTTGCTGCTGAAATTCCAGACAGCTTCATTCCGTCTCAGTTCACTAACCAGGCTAATCCGGCTGCACACATAAATACAACAGGTCCGGAAATATGGGATGATACTGACGGTAAGGTCGATATCTTTGTTGCCGGCGTGGGTACCGGCGGAACTATAACAGGTATTGGAAAATATCTTAAATCAAAAAATCCCGATGTGAAAATCATAGCCGTCGAGCCTAATGATTCTCCCGTACTTTCCGAGGGAAGATCCGGCGCACATAAAATTCAGGGCATAGGTGCTGGATTTGTCCCCGAAACACTTGATACTTCCGTTTATGATGAGGTTATAACCGTTGATCACAACGACGCCTATGCTATCGGAAAAATGATTGCACGAACAGAAGGTCTGCTTGTCGGAATTTCATCCGGAGCTGCATTATGGGCCGCTATACAGCTTGCAAATCGTCCGGAAAATGCCGGTAAAACGATAGTTGCTCTGCTGCCTGACTCTGGAGAACGTTACCTTTCCACTCCGATGTTTGAATAAATATAGAAAACTCCTCTGTCATTTCCGACAGAGGAGTTTTTTTCATTATACAGGAATCTTACTTACAAGTTTAAGAAGATATTTCTGAATTGTAAGAGCATCTATGTTTGTGATTCCGGATCCCGGTTCGTTGCAGTCAGCGTTAGCTGCGCCCTGTTTTGTCATTGCATTCTTTTCAGAACCACCTACATTATAAAGGTCGGGATTTCCAAGTGCCTGCATTATAAGAACAGCGTCAGCAAGTGTTACCTTTCCGTCGCAGTTTGCGTCACCGTACTCAACATCACTGTCCGGTTCTTCCACATCATTACCATCAGGCTTTGTTCCGTCAGGCTCAACACCCCATACAAGCTTATCATCTGCATAAAGTGTGATTTTTTCTGTGATAGCAGCTGCATCGTTAACTTCCTCAAAGCTTATAAGATCAGCATAGCTGTAGTCGTTCGTGGAATCCCATACTGTGTCGTATGTTTCTTCGTTCATCTTATTGAGGAGTCCGAACTGATATACACGGCTTCCGTAGAAGTCACAGTTCTGCCATGAAATTTCAATGTAATATGTACCCTTATCATCGTACTTTACAGGCTCGGAGATAAGTGCCTGATTCTTTCCGTCAGTAAAACTCTTTTCCTGATCGTAGTCGATACGAGTATAGATGTAGCTGATGTCCTCGCCCTTTTCGATCTGCTCACCGATATTGAAATAATATCTTGCCTTGAGATTGCTCTCGAATTTAGGAGGATTTACTGTTCTGTTGTGAACAACGATCTTTATCTGGATTCCTGCTTCTGTCTCCTGACTCTTTCCTCCGGAAACGAAAAGTCCGGTCGGGAGAGGATTTCCGTCAGCGTCTACCTGATCGTAGCCGATAGCGTTTTCTGACATATTGAAGTCAGGTTTGATGTAGTTCTTGTCTTCAAGTTCCTTGCCCTTCGCACCATAGAAGTGATAAAGTCCGGCAAGATCGCCGCAGAATGCAGCATTATAGTCGTCTGTAACTTCGTTGTAGATGAAGTCCTTTGTTTCGTCACGGTGGAAGTCCTTTGCATCAGGACCTCCTACGAGTGCTCCCCAAAGTGTGTGAACCTGTACTATCGGCTCATCCATACTCTGAGTTGCAGAACAGTGTGATGAACGGTGGTGTCCCTGTGAAGCAAAGTTTGTGCCGTAACCGATCTCGTAGGCATATCCCATGGGGTTGTCTCCGAGAATGTATTCCATCTGACCCTTTGCCCACTCAGCAAAAGTCATGTCACCTGTTTCCTTAGCGTAAACCATTGCCTGAAGTCCGGCAGCTGTGTTGTATCGTGCAGAACCGTAATCGTTGAGCATTGCAAATCCGGCAGGAGTCTTTTTAAGCCATGCTCCGTCAGCTGTAGGAAGATCAGCAATTTCTTCAGCTGTTATCTTTGTATTCCAGATAACGTCATCCTGTCCGAAATATTTGTGCTCTGTAACAGGAACATCGAATTCAGCAGCTGCTGCGTCCTCAGGAGTCATTCCTGACCAGTATTCAAGATTCCAGCGGAAGATATACCAGTCACGGGAGATATTTGTAACAGGTGCAAGCTTTGCAAAAACGCCGCCCCATACTGTATCCCAGCAGTGAACCCAGATATTCTGCCAGCAGTTTCCTGTATCAGTAATGATACGCTTCATGTATCCAGTGTAGGGGTGTGCTCCCATATCACCGGTAACAGTTTCATCAACTGCAATGATATCTTCAATGTAATCATAATTTTCTGTACAGTAGTAAAGCCATACAGCAGCCCATGCAAGTTCGTCATAGTCATAGCTTGATGTGTAGAAGCCACCGTCGTATCCAAGGCTTGTAGCTGTAGGTGTTGAACCGGGTTCCCAGTCCTCAGAATGAATCTCTACAGCAAAATCATAAAGAGCAAGTGCATATTTGAGACATTCCTCTGCGTATTCTGGATCTGATTCCTTGAAGTTAAGGTAGTTGATCGCAAGTGATGCAGATGCGCCGGCACACTGATCGGATGCGGGCATTTCTGTTGTAGCAAAGTATGCAGGTCTCTTAACTGCACATGAAGATGAGGCAACTACAGTATTATCAACCTGAAGCTCAGGCGGACACCAGTAGTTATGGTCGTTGTTTCCTTCGCCTACCTGATAGCAGTATGCAACAACCTTTCCGTCATCGTCAAGGAAAGTAGCCTTCATGAAATAATCATTTATCCAGCGGAGTTCATCCTCAACGTGCTTGTCAAGTCCGAGTTCCTTGTATGATTCAGGGAATTCATAATATCCCCAGCCGAGTGTTGAAGCTGAATAGCTTCCCGGAAGTCCGAATTTAACGTGGTCTCCGGCGTCGTGCCAGCCGCCTGTGAGATCAAGTGTGCCGTTTCCGTCGGGATCAAGATATTTCTTGTTTGCGTCAATGAATTCCTGAGACATATTTACGCCGACATAAAGACCTTCAGCAGCACTTGCGCCGCCGTCGCCTTTTCCATCATATGCGCCCTTGTCGTCTTCATCATCGTCAGATGGTTTCTCATCATCAACGGGCTTTCCGGAATTTACCTTAGGCATAGGATCCATGGGCTGAAGCGGAATTACGCCGTCCTTTACATGGCAGTCACCTCTCCATGAATAGTAACCGTCCTCAGCGACCTCATCTCCGCACTTGTTTGCATCATAGAAACAAAGTGCAAGCTGAAGTGCTTCGGCAAAGTTGTCGTAATTGTTCGGCTGACCAGGCGTTGTTACAGCTGCATTGACAGATACAGCCGGAGAGGCAGTAAGAAGCATTGCCGCTGCGGATGCACAGGCAACAGACTTCTTGAATAAAGTGGTTTTCTTCAAAATAAGCATTCCTTTCAATGTATTATTTCCTGTAAATCTGCATTATTAAATTCACAGGACTACCTGCAATGCAGGTTTTAATTGGCTGTGCCAATTTGAGTCTGATTATAAGTATTGCCTAAAATATACTTGAATCAGGAAAAAATCAGATAAGTGCGGCATGTGAGTTTTATTCCTCTTATGCCATACATATCTGATAATTTCCGCTATTTTAAGATGCTGATATTGAATATTATTTTTCTGCAAGTCTTTTGAATACAAGCTCATAGCCGTCGTTTCCGTCCTTGAGTGAGCGGTTTACACGGCTGATTGTTGCAGTACTTGCTCCTGTTTCCGTAACTATGCTGTTATATACCTTATGTTCATCAAGAAGCTTTGCCACCTATCACATTCAAGTGTGACACGGTAGTTGAATGTGTTGATTACACTGCAATCGGCGATGCGGAAACAATTATCGTTTACGGTGCAGATGTAAAGGTTTACGCTTACAGCGATATGTATTTTTCAAATACAATTTACGGCTGCGAAGCTCCGATTACAGTGATTGACGGCAGTCTTTACCTCTATTGCGAGGGTGACGATACAAACACAGACTCGTATATCGCAAACCCCGACGGAGTCATTGTTTATGCAAACAACAACCTTGACGGAGTGTTTACAGATGA
>JAFXEJ010000030.1 GCA_017513795.1 Ruminococcus sp. | reverse complement strand
GGATCATCGGGGTGAAGATCGGGGTGATATTCCCTTGCCTTTTTCTTATAGGCTTTCTTTATTTCATCCTCGGAAGCTCCCTTCTGGACACCGAGCACTTCATAATAATCTCTTTTATCAGCCATTTATTTCTCCGTTCTGCGGCAGATTCAAGCCGCAATAATATATAACGCACCGTATGTGTAAATAAAATAGGCAATGTAGGGTGCGATGCCCACATCGCACCGCAAAAAAATCAAACTCATAATAGGCGGATGTAGGCATCCGCTCGAGATTGTCAATAAACATTGTTGTTTGCGGGCGAACACAGTTCGCCCCTACATAAGATATAAACCTATAAAAGTGTATTTGCCTACGAAAATTTCATACATACTAACGCACCTCAAGGGCGAAAGAAATTTCCGCCCTTGATAGTCTTTATTCTTAATTATACTTCTGTGAAGTCAGCATCAACAACGCCGTCGTCGTTTCCGCCGTCAGCCTGACCGCCAGCCATGTCAGCGAACTGGGAAGGATCAATTCCTCCCTGAGCGCCGTTGGGGTTAGCCTGCTGATAGAGCTTTGCAGAAAGATCGTAGAATGCCTTCTGGAGATCGTCCTTCTGAGCCTTGATCTCATCGAAGTTGTCAGCTTCTACAGCAGCCTTCAGAGCTGCACACTTAGCTTCGATTGCTGCCTTTTCGTCAGCAGAAACCTTATCGCCGAAGTCTCCGAGAGCCTTCTCGCACTGGAACAGGAGGTTTTCAGCTTCGTTCTTTGTATCAACCTGTTCACGGCGCTTCTTGTCCTCAGCTGCATACTGCTCAGCTTCCTTAACAGCCTTGTCGATGTCCTCCTTGGACATATTTGTGGAAGAAGTAATTGTGATATTCTGCTCCTTGCCTGTGCCAAGATCCTTAGCAGATACATGAACGATACCGTTTCTGTCAATGTCGAATGTAACTTCGATCTGGGGAATTCCTCTCGGTGCGGGAGCAATTCCGTCGAGGAGGAATGTTCCGAGCATCTTGTTATCCTTTGCGAACTCACGCTCACCCTGAAGAACCTTGATGTCAACAGCAGGCTGATTATCGGAGTATGTTGAGAATACCTGTGACTTCTTTGTAGGAATTGTTGTATTTCTTTCGATCATTCTTGTGCAGATTCCGCCGGCTGTCTCGATACCGAGAGAAAGGGGAGTTACGTCAAGGAGAAGAAGTCCGTTTTCTACTTCTCCGCCGAGGATTCCGCCCTGATATGCAGCTCCGAGAGCTACGCACTCATCGGGGTTGATGCCCTTGAAGGGATCCTTACCGATAAGCTTCTTAACAGCTTCCTGAACAGCGGGGATTCTTGAAGAACCGCCTACCATAAGAACCTTGTCAATCTCAGAAATTGCAAGTCCGCTGTCGCTGAGTGCCTGACGAACCGGTCCCATTGTGCCTTCTACGAGGTCAGCTGTAAGCTCGTTGAACTTAGCCTGTGTGAGAGTAAGGTCAAGGTGCTTGGGAGTTCCTGTTGCGTCAACAGTGATGAAAGGAATGTTGATAGAAGTTGTTGTTCTGGAAGAAAGCTCAATCTTAGCCTTTTCAGCTGCATCCTTGAGTCTCTGACCAGCCATCTTATCCTGTGAAAGGTCGATGCCCTCTGTCTTCTTGAATTCCTCAACGATCCAGTTGATTACACGCTGATCGAAGTCGTCACCGCCGAGACGGTTGTTACCGGCTGTTGCAAGAACCTGCTGAACATCCTCGCCCATTTCGATGATAGAAACGTCGAATGTACCGCCGCCGAGGTCGTAAACCATAACAGTCTGCTCCTCCTCCTTGTCGATACCGTAGGAAAGAGCTGCTGCTGTAGGCTCGTTGATGATACGCTTAACAGTAAGACCAGCGATCTGTCCGGCGTCCTTTGTAGCCTGTCTCTGTGAGTCAGTGAAGTATGCCGGAACTGTGATAACTGCCTCTGTTACAGGCTCGCCGAGATATGCCTCTGCGTCAGCCTTGAGCTTCTGGAGAGTCATAGCAGAAATCTGCTGAGGAGTATAGTTCTTGCCGTCGATAGTTACTTTATAGTCAGAACCCATGTGTCTCTTGATAGAAGCAACTGTTCTGTCGTGGTTTGTGATAGCCTGTCTCTTAGCCACCTGACCTACAAGACGCTCACCTGTGTTTGTGAATGCAACAACTGAAGGAGTTGTTCTTGCGCCCTCGCTGTTGGGGATAACTACAGCGTTACCGCCTTCCATAACAGCTACGCATGAGTTTGTTGTACCAAGGTCAATACCAATAATCTTTCCCATAATAAAACCTCCTGAAAATAAATCGTTTTACTTATTATATATGTGTACAGCGGAAATTCCGCCGATTGTTTTTGTGCTCAGACCGCAACGGCAACCATTGCCGGACGGATAAGCTTGTCGCCGAGCATATATCCCTTGAGATATACGGCGCACACATGACCGGATGCATAATCCGTGCCCTCCTGCTGCTGTATAGCGTTGTGGAAGTTCGGATCAAATTCGCTTCCGAGAGCTTCAATAACAGTGACATTCATCTTCTCCAGAAATTCTTTAAGCTGTCCGAATATCATAGCCATGCCGTTTTTGAAGTTTTCGTCAGCACACTCAGCTTCAAGCGATCTCTCAAAGCTGTCGATAACAGGCAGAAGCTGTTCTATGCACTTGACAGAAGCATTCTGATATGTTTCTGTTTTTTCCTTTGCAGTTCTCTTTCGGTAGTTGTCATACTCTGCGAAAAGCCTGAGATACTTATCCTTAGCCTCCTGAAGCTCCTCCTCGAGTTCTGCATACTGAGAAGCTGCGTCGTTGTATTCGCTTACGGCGTCATCCTCATCGGTTCTGCCGTCTGTGCCTTCTGCTGAAGCTTCAAGGATCTGATTTATAAGTTCCTCGTCGATTTCAACCTGCGGCTCTGCGGATACTTCCTCAGCTTCGTTTGTGAAGTTATTATCTTCCATCGGTATGCTCCTTTCTACGAATTTTTTCATCTGTATCATAATCGTCGCTGCCTGACATGATGCTTGATATCTTCTGCGTCAGGTAATCAACATAAGGGATGATCTTTTTATAGTCAACTCTCATCGGACCTATAACTCCAAGGGAACCGGCTTCTTTTCCGTCCTTTTTGTATTTTGATACGATAAGACTTGAATTTCCTATTGCAAAGCTTCCTGATTCTGAACCAAATTTCACCTGAATTCCGCTGAATGCATCCTCTAAAAGCTCAGTGAACTCATTTTTATGCTCGATGAATCTCACAACCTCCATTTTGTCAAGATCGTCGCATGAGAGAAGCTTCTCGCCGCCTCTCACTGTAAGCTCCTGATGACGGAGATCCTCGGAAAGCTCGCATATTCCTTTCACCAGAGGCGAAAGCGAAACCATATATGTGCTGAGTGCCGCCACCATTTTGTCGAACATTTCATCTGAAAGCTCGCTGACGGAAACTCCATTGAGATTTTCTTCTATATAATGCCTGAAAAATTCAAGCTGTTCATGATTGAGATCAAATTCCAGACGGCAAGCCTTGTTCTTGATATTTCCGCTTGAAGTGATAAGCAGAATTACATAAAGTCTTTTTCCGGTGGGAATTACCTCTACTTTAGAAATTACCGAGAATTTCGGCGCTGTGTTTACTGTGACAGCCGCACAATGCGTAATTTCTGTGAGAGCCGCAGCAGCATTCTGTACAAGAAGCTCCTCTGTGACATCGTCACCGCCAAGCATTGCGTCAAGACGCTGTTTTTCGTCGTCGGAAAGCTCCGGCAGAGTCATAAGCTCGTCTATATAAAGTCTGTATCCCATGAATGTTGGAACACGTCCGGCTGATGTGTGAGGCTGTTCAAGATAGCCCATCTGTTCGAGAGCCGCCATATCGTTGCGGATAGTTGCTGCGGAAACCTTTATATGATCCAGCTTTGAAATCACTTTGGAACCTACAGGCTCGCCGGTTCTGATATACTCGTCAACTACAGCAGCAAGAATTTTAAGCTTTCTGTCGTCCACGAATCATCACAACCTTTCTTTTTAATAATTCATAATTCGTAATTCGTAATGCGTAATTGTGGTGTCGGCATTTCTAATTCGTAATGCGTAATGCGTAATTCGTAATTATGATGTCCACAAAACATTTAACGTTCATTTATACATTGCATTTTTGTGGGACGTCGTGGACGCCCAACGGAAGTGCCCTTGGGGTGCGCCGTCCCCTACAATTTATAGCATTAAATTTCTACCGTATGCGATAGCAGACTACCTCTCCGTACAGAGTGAGTGCGCAGCACGGAAACGTGAACTGGGTGC
>JAFXEJ010000029.1 GCA_017513795.1 Ruminococcus sp. | reverse complement strand
GATGTAGTTGATATCCTACATTTTTAGGAGGAAATACGAATGAAATCGGTTACTATTACAAGACAAGCATATGCAGCCAGATATAATATTGAAAAAGCATTATTGACAAAGCGTGATTTTGATGTAGCAATAGAAAAGCTGCAATCAGGCAGACAATCACAAAAGCCGTATATAAAATCCCAAATTGTAAAAATGTTGAAAATGCTTGATATAGACTGCGAATTAAGTATGAATGATGAGTATTACATCAAAATTGTCCGTGAATTGAATTTACCGGATAAAAATATTGTTGTAGAAAAAATATTTCCTGTATTGTACGATAATTTCACAAAATTTCCAAGTCCGACAGCCTATATGAAACAAATCGTTGATTTGGCTTGTATTAATGAACCATTATTCAAAAAAGACAAATGGCAGGATGATACTCTGAGGTTAAGAATTTTAAAGCAGTTTATAAAGTATGGAAATATTCTGATATATTCAACAATGATAATGGGGGATGACGGCAAGGAAAAAAAGAAAAAAATCACTATATATCAGGGCGAGATGTATATAAAGAAGTATGTGTCAGATAAGCTTGGAAAACGTCCTAAAAATAATGATGAGATTATCGAAAACGTAGACGATGACATATTTAATGTTCTGAATGTTGAGGGAACAGTTCCTGAAAAATACGAGCTGCTGAAAATTTGTGATGATCTTGCATCGGGTAAATTCAGAGTAAGCGGAGTAACAAAAAAGGCTTTGTATCTTTTTGCAATGGTTTACAATATGAAATATGATATGTGCTCATTGTTGGATGTTGAAAGCGTACTTTTCCAGAATTATTACAACAATAATCTGATGAGATTTATTTCGGATTATTATGTGAATAATTTATGTTCCGTTGAGATAGATCCGTCGGGTATTGGTATAAATTATAAAAATTTTGCAGAAATGGTCTATATTTATTTTATTGCAAGTGACCTAAGCATAGAGGACAAAATTAAATTATCCAATGATATGATTGAGGAATTGAAAGAAAAGAAAGTTTCTGATGATTCAAAGGTCAAAAGCGATTCCGCTACAGAATTTTACAGACAGATTTTTACTAATGATATTATTCGGCTTTCTACTGACGATTTTAAAAAGTTTATCGTTGAGAATTACGACAGATCAGTTAGTTTCTCCAAGATATCGAAAAAAGGCGATACATATATCGAAAAAATAAGTCCTATTCAGCTGAATTCTTCACAAAAAACGGCATACTCTCTTTACAAGGAGCTAATAAAGAAAATAACCGATATCGGTATAGATGTATCTACCTGTGATTACGGCTTATGGTTTAAAGATGAACCTGATAAAAAAATGCCGAAAGCAGAAACGAAATCTTCAAAAATGAAAGAATTTTTAAGACTTCTAAAAGGAATTAATATGTTCTTGAGTGAAAAGTCGTTTAAGGTTAAAAGTGAAAAAGAGATAACAAGAACAGCTATTGTGACCGCTTATTACTATTATTACAATGCCCTTAATGAGAAAAACAACAACATAAAAAGCCTTTCAGAGGTGTTCAGAGAATATACAACAGGTGCAGAAAGTCTCAATGCTTATCTTGAAAAAGCTCATTATCAAGGCATAGATGAGAAAAACATTTTTGATATGGCTGTTATATTATCTTCGTTTTCTTATCTTTATGAATTGAGGTGATTTTATGTCAAGTCGCAGTTATATTGAAAATGATGAAAAAATCATTCTTTACGGTGAAAGTGACGGAAAAAGATTTTCACGTACATTCACAATAAAAGAAAGATTGAATAAAGGCGGAGCATCTGCGGTTTGCTATTCTGCTCAATATGATGAAAGCGGATTAGGTGTATTAAAAGAGTTTTATCCGATTGAAGTTGAAAATCTGAAAAGAAATGAAAATAACCAGCTGATTTATTGTGGTGAAAACACGGAAAAAAGCGAATTTATCAAAAGACTTAAAAGTTTTATTCAGCCGTATAATATGCTTCTTAAAGTCAGAAATCAGTTGGATCTTGCAACATTTATTTCGCATTTTGAGATGTATCATACTGATAATAACAACGGGACATTTTATATATGGACACCCGTTTCCGAGCTTGAAACATTTGAAAGCTTATGTAACAGTATTAATAATAATCCTTCTGAAAATTCAGAACATCAGCTTTTGACGGCAATGAATGCAGTCAAGGAGCTTCTGAAATGTGTTTGCTCACTTCATAAAGCTGAATTACTTCACGGTGATATTAAACCGTCTAATTTCGGATTTCAGAAGCGTGGTGATGAAATTCTTGTAGAAACAATCCAGATGTTTGATGTTGATACTATATGCTCTGTATATGAAATCTCCGAAAAGATTTCGTTTTCAAAAGGATTTGATGCTCCTGAGCTTTATGAAACAGGAATAAGCAATCTGACGGACATATATGCAATCGGCGCAACTCTTTTTAATGCGGTAATTGTGACAAGTGAAACGGCTTCTGATGATTTTCTTTATTCTCCGTCATTTTTTGATAAACTTGAAAATCTTGTCAATGAATCTGAACTTCTCAATTCATGCAGCGATATGATACACCCGAAATTTCGTGGATTACTCACGGAGATTCTGAAAAAATCATTGTGCGGTACTAAGGAGCGTTATCAGTCCTGCGAAGAAATGCTTGAGGACGTAACAAGTGCGATATATTATATAACTCCTTTTGCCAACAGTAACGGGGAAAGATATGTGCTTACGGATGTAGAACAGCTTTTGGATACATCAACGATTACACAAAATTTTATGTATCATCTATATAATTATCCAGTCTATGAGAAAACACCGGATAACGAAAAATACATAGAATTTATGATGATAGGATTTGGAAAACATAGCCAGAAATTTCTCGACATTGTTTTGCAGATAGCGCAAATGCCGGGCAAACGGCTGAATGTAACTGTTATTTCTGATTCAGCCGAGGATAAGGAGATTTATTTATCTCAGCGTCCTGAGCTTTCGGATTTTTTTAATGTAGACGGCTCATTTGCGGACGAAAATGAATCATATGGGAATATAAATTTTATAGTACATTCTTTTTCAAAAACAGATGAAAAAAGAAATATGGAGTTCATTTCGGAATATAAGGCGGATTATATTTTTGTATCTGTCGGAAGTGATGATTTTAATTTATCTCTTGCCAAAACTTTGAATGCTGTCTGTTATGTATGTGTTCCGCTTGAGAGAAATAAAACTCATCGTGGAATTCCAGAAAATATTATTCCCATATACATTACAAAGAATATAAGCAGTGAGCCTTTCTTTGCAGAGCTTGAAAGAATGGCATTTAATACACATCTGATATGGCAGAAAAATCTCAATATAGAGTATTCTGATATTCGTAAGGATTATCGCAAACCCTATAATCACTACTCATGTATTTCATTTGTATTGTCAATGAAATATAAACTGCACGGAATAGGTATAAAAATGGAAGGCGATCTTTCCGATGTTGCAAAAAAATATCTTGCTTACATAAAAGAAAATAAGGAAAAGAAAAACGAACTTATTATGTTGGAGCATCGCCGCTGGGTTGCAGAAAAGGTGTGTCTTGGGTATACAAGAATAGTGGATTTGAATGAATGTGCAAGCGGTAAAACTAAAAATGAAAAGAAGAAACGTCATGTATGTATTGTAAAGAGCCGTGCGGACTCTCTTTTAGCCTCTAAGCCGTGGGTAAAAGGAACATCACTCAATCCGAATAAAGAAAAATGGGACAACCCTTCCGAGTCGGAGCTTAATTCTCTTGATGAGCTTGAACGTATGTCCGTAGAGCTTCATCTTATGTACAAAAAATATGTCGAGTCAGAATCCGCCAACAATCTTTTGTCTGGAGAATTTGTATCGGCTCTGCATAAATCCGTTGAGAAGGATGTTCCGGCAATTGTTGCTTTACAGGAATTGTTTACTTGTATGAAAGATATAAGTAACAATGATTCTGCACAGGTTAGACGATATAACGGTCTGAAAAAGACTTTTCTTGATACTGTAAAAGATTCGTTGATATTATCTGTTGTTGAAAAAAACTCCATTATACAGCTTATGAATTCACTTCATGAAAGATTTGTTCCAATATTTGAAAGTCAGCAGTATCGTAATTATAAACTGGATGACCTTGAACTTATTGAGGGAATTCCGTTTATCCTTACTTATTCATCTGAATTGTATATGGCAATACCATTTGTAACAGGAAGTAACAATGATGTTTTTTCAAATATTGCTGCGGCAATAACTGTTAATCCATATAAAATAGTTTTTCTCGCTTCATGCTCAAAGAGAAGTGAAGTTGAGGCTGTGAAAAAAGCATTGCCGTATATTTCCGAATTTATGCTTAAAAAGAAACTGAGGGCATCGATTAACTTCATTATTGAATGTACTGGCGGCTTGAATGTTTCTGATGCCGAGAAAACTGAAAAGGAATTTTCTCAGCTTAGCAGCAAAAGAGTGCAGAATGTAAGATTTATCAATTCAGAATATGGAACGGAGTATATGGAGTATATTGAAGAATATATTGATATACAGCTGAAAAAAGGACATAAGTTTATTATTGAAAAAAATTCTTCACCTGTTTCACGTATGATGGGATTGGTCGGAATGTATAAACGATATCCAACATATTCGTTTAATTCGTCAAATAGTTCTTTCAACAATATTAATGCTTGCTCTGCCATAGAATATATCAGATTTAAACCGTATCTTACTGTGTCCGATATGTTTGCATTTAATCTTTCGACAAGCACCACAAGCAATAAGCCGGAATTTTATGAGGAATATAATGAGCTTTGGAGACAGTATAAGAAATATACTGCCGAATGGAAACAGATGTGCAAGTGCTTCAAGGATTATTCCGATGAAAAAGATGTTATTGCTGTTTTCAGCAGAAAAAATACTCCTCATAATATATATGAGTATACATATATTATTCCGTTTCTCTGTAAAGAAGCTGTTTCTAAAATACTGGACGCTTTGATTTCTCAAAATATTATTGCTGATGACAGTTATATTGCAGTACGCAATACAGGGTCATGCAAGGTGGTTATCAAGGATATTTATGGAAGCAGAGTAATTTATGATTCATTAATAAGTGAGTTATACAAGCTTATGCAGCCGGATTATATAAAGTGTGAAATTAATCCGAAGGATCATGTGATAAAAATTTGCTACAATAATCTCTCTGCTTACAATGTTGATTGTAAAAAGCTAAATGCTAAAGGATATGAATTGATTAAGTTTCTGCATGAAAAGAAATATCTGATAAATCTTTCAATTGAAAGGAATACAGGTACTATTACTTTTACATATGCAACACCTCAAATCAAAGAGCTTTTGACATCAGAGGGAAAATTGCTTGAAGTATACGTATATCATAAAGCAAAAGAAACAGGAAAGTATAATGATATACGAAGTGGTTTTGAGATAAATTGGGAGAATGATGTTGCATCTAATGAATTTGATTGTGTGCTGACGAAAGGCTTAAACTCGCTATTTATCGAATGTAAGGCTACCAATAATCTTAGATCGGACTATTATACTAAATTATATGCTCTTGCGGATAAATTTGGAATTAATGCCACAGTGGTACTGATTGCTGATACTCTTGACAATGATAATACGGGTGCCATAAATGAGAAAATGCGTAAAACCGGAGAAGGCTTTGACATAATTACATTGTCAGACAGAGCAGATATTGATAATATCGGTGAAAAGCTTCTTGGCATTTTGAAAAAAAGAATTGAATAATAATGAAAAAAGACCGTTTTAATCAGAAATGGTCTTTTTGTTGATTTATATACAATATATGCTTGTTTTTTCAGTTCCTATACTTGCTCAATTACATTTATTTCTTGAATTATAACACTGTATTGCGAACTTATCAAATGCTTTTAGAAATAATCTTTTCGATTTTTTAAAAATTTTATTTTTTATAAAATACTTGACAAATCAAATATATAGTGATACAATGAATACAAATAACTAAGACGAAGACACGAACTTTGAAAAAATGTTTATCAGAGAGCCGTTGGGTGGTGTGAAACGGCAGACATCATCAGAGTTTATCCCTTCTGAGTTGAAAGGCTGAATTCTTGTTTTTTCATGATAGTAAGCTTTTCCGTGAGGCTGCGTAAATGCATAGGGCTTATCCCTTAAATGTGAGGGCGAGTCTGAAAGTGGTGTGCAGTAGAACTGCACGCAATTTGAGTGGTACCGCGGGTTTACAGCTCGTCTCAAAGTAATTTACTTTGGGGCGTTTTCTTATTTTATTGCCCCAGAAATTTAATCGAAAGGGGCATATATTATGCCAGACAGTATGAGAAACTTATCAGAAACTGAGCAGAGCATCCGTGAGGTTGCACAGCGTATCCGTACTCTCCGTGAAGATATGGGTATTTCCTTTGAGACTATGGCTTTCAAAACAGGTCTTTCTGTTGAGGAATACAAAAAGATGGAAAAGGGGGAAACTGATTTCAGCTTCACTTTCATCTACAAATGTGCTTCAGCTTTCGGTGTTGATATTGCTGAATTAATGGAGGGTAAAAGTCCGGAGCTTACTGAATACACTGTTACAAGAAAGGGAAAGGGCAAACCTATTACAAGACGTGAAGGATTAAGCTACAACCGTCTTGCACATAAATTCAAGAATAAGATGATCGAACCATATCACGTTGTAATTCCCTATTCCGAGGAAGCTCTCACAAGATCACGTCATTTCTCAAGCCATGCAGGACAGGAAATGGATATTGTTATCAAGGGTACTCTCCGTAAAGTTATAGGAAATCATATTGAAACTCTTTATGAGGGTGACAGCATTTTCTTCGACAGTTCAATTCCCCATGATGAAATTGCTCTCGGCGGAGAGGATTGTGAAATCTATGCCATTGTTATAAAGCCTGATGGCGTTGCAGAAGTTCCCGAAATGAAAAAAACTGTAAAGGAATTTACACATACAAACTTTGATAAAGCGGGTATCGTTCACCCTGTTGCTGATAAATTCGTATTATGCGAAACTGACGAAACAGGTACTCTTTCCGCTGTAAAATTCAAGAACGAAGAAAAATTCAACTTTGCTTATGACATCGTAGACGCTATGGCTGAAAAGGCTCCTGATAAAGTTGCTATGGTTCATGTTGCGGAGGACAAGAGCGAAAGAATATTCACATATAAGGATATAAAGGAATATTCTTGTCAGACAGCTAATTATTTCAAATCTCTCGGCATAAAAAAGGGCGACAAGGTAATGCTTGTGCTGAAAAGACATTATCAGTTCTGGTTTTCTATCCTTGCACTTCACAGACTTGGTGCAATTGTTATCCCTGCTTCAAATCAGCTTGTAAAGCACGATTTTGAATATCGATTTGACGCTGCTGAAATTTCTGCAATTGTCTGCACAGCTGACGGAAATGTTGCTGATGAAGTTGACCTTGCTGCACCGAATTGTCCTTCACTTAAAACTAAAATTATTGTTGGAAAAGCAAGAGAGGGCTGGAACGATTTCAATGCAGAGCTTCCTGCATTTTCCAATGAGTTCCCCAGAACAGAGGATACAGCCTGCGGAAGTAATCCTATGCTTATGTTCTTTACATCGGGAACAACAGGCTATCCTAAAATCGCTATG
>JAFXEJ010000028.1 GCA_017513795.1 Ruminococcus sp. | reverse complement strand
GAACATATCCCAGAGAGGATGCGAGTTCCTTTATGTTGATAGCCTGCGGAAGCTTCATGCGTTTTACCATGTCGTCCTGTATATCACGGACAGCGCTGCTTATACGGAATATTCCGTCAACATTCTTTTTGAAATTGATATGCTGTTTCATATCGTTCTGGAGACCGGGTTTATCGAAATTTCCCCATACCCAGAGTTCCTTCACGCCATATTTATCCATAAGGTCGGAGACTTCAAGCAGAACATCGTTGCTATCGGGAGAAGCGGATATTTCCTCCTGACTGAGATGTGTAAGCTCACGGCACTGTTTTGAGAGCTTAGGGAAACGATTCGGCTTGGAAGTAGCGTAGAATTTTTCCGCAATATTATAATTGCTGTCGCAGATAACCACGCCCACAGACAGCATTTCACTGCGGAAACGATACATAGGGTTTCCGCAGGTAAATTCAAAATCGGCGAAACCGATATATTTTTTATTATCTGTCATATTAAACCTCGGTAAGGCGATCCGCCCCTAAGTAGTTGCATTCTTTGTAGAAGCCGCACATATCGGAAATAAATTTTTTCATCGGCGGTCTTTTTGGAAATCTCATTTTCAGCAGAGGATCTGCAGCTGATGACGCCAGAACTTTATCAATATAGTAGCGCATAGCTCTTTCCACAGAGGTGTAATCTGATGCACCGCAGATATGTGCTGTTTCTGTGTAAACCTGCTGTATGATGTGTTTAAGGCGTTCAGGTTCTCTGAGGCACATATCGAGAGCCGTGCAGAGGTAGTAGAAGCCCTTGTGGAATCCGGTAAAGCCGTGGTCTGCAAGAAAAGTGGAAATATACACATTGACGTCGGGATGTTCACGGTGGAACATCTGAAGTCTTATAAAGCTTGCAAGAAGCGGTATTGTAATTTCCTGAAGCCATACGCAGAGAGAAGCTCCTTCGTCGTAATAATTATCCTGAAACTGATCCCATTTGTAAAGCATTACGATTATAACATCTGTTTCGGGATGTTTTTCTTTAAGCTTTCTTGTGGTATAAGCGACATCATACTTGTTATCACCGGCGAAGAATACTACCACATCGTATTTGCGCTTGTCAAGGTGTGATCTCACGTCATTAGGGTACATAGTACAGTTCCAGACGGTATATTCAGTGATATTGAAATAGAGCCTCATCATTTGACCGAAAGCAGGATCCTTATTGCATATCAGCAGTTTTTTTCTCACAGACGCACATCCTTTTTATCCGGAGAAATTCCGGTTATTCTTCGTCATCCTGAGCAGAATTTTTCCTGTTCTTTTTCTTGTATTTTGACTTCTGTCCCATGTTGAGAGAAACAGTCAGAAGCTTATCTGACATGAACAGTCTGAGGGAGAAGAAGATACATACGATAAATACGATTATCTGATAGATAAGACCGATAATGAACAGCATATTATTGCCGAACATAAGATTCGGAACAGCTGTAAATGTATGTGTGAACGGAATAGCGTAAACAAGGATTCTCAATACCATAGGCAGTTCATTGATATCCGCAAGAATTGAGATCATATACGGAACCATTGCGCACATCATGATAGGCATAAGCATATTCTGAACGTTCTTTGCGTCGTCGATGAGTGCACCGAGGATAATCGAAACAGAGAGACAGATCATGATAGTGCAGAAAAGCTGGAGACCGATAAGGAGATAATCGCTTAAAACAAGGTTAAGACCGAGCTGGTCGAGAGCCTGATCTACAGTAATGCTTGAACCGGCAGCCAGTGAAACTGTTTCAGTAACTTCATCCGTTGCGCCGGAAACGAAAACAGAAAATGCAAACATATATACAGCCGCATTGATAAGAGCTACAACAGCGGCAGCAAGCATTTTTGCGCTGATTACTGAAAGTCTTGAAACAGGTGCAGAAAGAAGTGTTTCAAGAGTTTTGTCGATTTTCTCGTTGGAAATAGATGTCATAAGCATCTGGGATGTCATCATGATAAGCACGAATACGATAATAGGAAGAAGCATATTCTGCATCATTATCTTGCTCATGATGTTTGCCGGAGAAATACGGGCTTCCTTATCGTCAACAACAGTGTTTTCTGTAAGGATAACCGGTTTTTCCATAAGCTTGTACTGGTCTGCGTCCATTCCTGTATCTTCGGCAATGGTGCTGGAAATACATGCTTCTATGAGTTCAATTGCAGCATCGTTGCCCATATCCATATTGGACATTGTTGCCGCAGATGTCATTCTTGAAACGCTGATGATCTCAGGCGGTTCCTTTTTATCAAGAGTTTCAGTAAAGCCTTCCGGAATGATAACAAGTCCGGAAATATCATTATCTTCGAGGATAGCGGAATAATCATCGCCCTCGCACTCAATGATATTAAGCTTTGCGGTTACATTAGAATCAGGATCATCATCCAGTTCATCAAGTGCCTTGATGATATTTTCTGTAAATTCGGTGTTATCTCTGTCGCAGATGTTTATTTTGACATTTTCGCTTTTGTCAACAGCTTCGTCAACGGTTGTTTTCATAACTCCGCCAAGTATCATGAATATAGCCACTGTAGCCACAAGACCGATAAGCATCTGAAAATTCACAAGCTCAGAGAGTTCCTTTTTAAGAAGGTTAATGAACTTCATTCTGCTTCACCACCCTTTCAAAAACTTCTTCAAGGTTTGCGGCATTATAGCGCTGTTTGAGTTCTTCTGCCGAACCTGTAACCATAAGGTGTCCCTTTGTGATGATTCCCACACGGTCGGAAACGAATTCGATTTCGAGCATATTGTGAGAAGACAGGAGGAAGGACATTCCCTCCTCACGGGCAAGACGCTTGATAGTTTTTCTTATTTCGATAGCGTTGATAACGTCAAGACCGCTGGTAGGCTCATCGAGAATAGCGAGATCAGGCTTTGTCATAACGGCACGGGCGAGGAGGAGCTTTCTTATCATTCCTCGGCTGTAGCTGCCTATCTTGTCGTTGAGACGATCACCGAGCTTGCAGATTTCCTTTGCACGATCAATGCACTTTGCGATCTCATCGAGGTCGGAACAGAAAAGTCCTGCCATGAACTGAAGATACTTAATGCCCTTCATGTTCTTGTATGCGCCGGCTTCATCGGGAAGATATGTGATGCATTCTCTTACCTTTTCCGGTTCTGTAAGGATACTGTGTCCCTTAACGGAAGCGTCGCCGGATGTAGGAGTAAGAAGTGTTGATATCATTCGGATAGTTGTTGTTTTTCCTGCGCCGTTAGGTCCGATAAGAGCGAAAATTTCGCCCTTCCCTATATCAAACGAAACCTTGTCGGCGGCAAGAACTTTTGTGTACTGTTTTGACAGTTCTTTGACTTCGAGAACTTTTTCCATGTTCTTGATGACCCCCAATTTGTTTTATAGAATTTGCCGCATTAGCAGCGCAATGCGACAAGAATAATCATACCATAAAAACCATGTTGTGTCAATACGCTGAAATGCAAATAACTCTGTGTTAAAAGGGGTGATATGCATATGATAAGCCGGAAATCACTTCTGTTCAGATGCTTTTGTTCCTGGATAGTAATGCGAAAGTATCTCACGCCATGTACTGCCGTTCTGCGCCATTGAATCAGCACCGTACTGGCTCATTCCGACGCCGTGACCGTATCCTCTCGTGGTAAATACAGCTTCTTCGCCCTCGAAGCGTACATCAAAACACGCAGAACGCAGTGAAAGTGCCTGACGAAGTTCGTTTCCGGAAACGCTTCTGTCGCCGGCTGCCGCTATGAGGACAGTTCCCGAACCGGAGCTTTCAAGAGGTGCTATCCATGTAGAAATATCATCTCCGAGGATGATTCCCGGAAAAGCCGTTTCAAGCTTCTGGCGGAGAACGTCCTTTGCAAGGCGGATTTCCTCCCTGTATCCTGGAGCTTTTGTATCATAGCTGCTGTCAACCGGAACAAGATACGGTGCCGAGGCTCCCCATGCATTTTCTGCGCTTTCGGTTTTTCCCGTGGACATTGAGTGAAATGCGGCAACTATAGGCTCGTCCCTGTAAGTCAGAATATACGGCAGAACCTCGTCAGCGGCGGCGGAAATCTTCCTGTAGCTTTCATCGAAGCTTTCCCCGAAGAACTGCTTTGCCTGTGCCTGAGTGAAATATCCCTGATATTTTGACGTATCGTTGGAAAAATCGGCACCCATAAGGTCGGCTGTGGGATTAGTCCTTTCCCTTATACGCTGACGCTCTGCATAGGTATGAGCCGCTACTGCCTGAGCCTTGAGAGCTTCCTCATGAAATGAAGCCGGCATTTCCGCACATACTGCGCCGATGACGTAATCTCTTACCGGCACTTCGATGATTTCTCCCGACGCCATGTCAAGAACCTTGTACGGTTTCGCCGGATCTGCGGCTGGTGCAGCTTCTTCCGGAGCAATATCCGCTGTATATTGCGATTCTGTGGGAACTGCGGCTTCTTCGGCGGAACTGCTTTCCGGTACAGACGCTTTTTTCGGACTGCGCTCAGCACGTCCGGATATGTATACAGGTATCGCCGGAATCACCATTACCGACAAAGAAAGCGCAAGCAGCTGTGATATGTACTTCTTCATAAAAAATCTCTCCTTATAATTGTATATGTGTTGACAGAATTTTAAAAATAGTGTATAATTTTAAATACGAATAATTTTGAGGAGTGTGATTGTAATGCCGTCTTTTATTTCAGGTGCCAATATTACAGGTTTATGCGAGGAGCTTTATAATAATTCCCTTATTGATCCCAAGCTTTACGACAAATATCACGTTAAAAGGGGACTCCGCAACAGTGACAGCACAGGCGTTGTAGCTGGAATTACAAATATATGCAATGTTCATGGATATATCCTTAACGAGGGCGAAGTTGAAGCCATTCCGGGACAGCTTATATACAGAGGATATAATATAAACGACCTTGTGGGAAACGTTGAAAAGGAAAACCGCTTCGGCTTTGAAGAAACTGTATTTCTTCTGCTTTTCGGCCGTCTGCCCAGCAAAAAGGAACTTCAGCATTTCAATACATATATTGCGCTTAAAAGAGATCTCCCCAACGGATTTGTTGAGGATATGATTCTTAAAGCACCCTCACAGAATATCATGAATAAGCTTGCACGTTCAGTTCTTGCTCTTTATTCCTACGACGACGACTGCGAAAGCAAGGGACTTGAAAACGAAATGAGAACGGCTATCAGCCTTATTGCAAAGCTGCCCGTTATCATGGCAAATGCTTATCAGGTAAAGAGAAGGGTTTTCGATAACCAGAGCATGATTATGCACCCCATCAATTATGAGGAAAATACTGCTCAGTGTATCCTTTCTCTCCTCAGAACTGACAGACAGTATACTCTTGAAGAAGCACAGATGCTCGACTGTCTGCTTATGCTTCAGGCTGAACACGGCGGCGGAAATAACTCCACCTTTACATGCCGTGTACTCACATCGTCCGGAACAGATCCTTATTCTGCATATTCTTCTGCTATCTGTTCACTCAAAGGACCTCGTCACGGCGGTGCTAACCTTCAGGTTATCAATATGCTCGATAACTTCAAGGCAAACATCAAAAACTGGGAGGATGAGGGCGAAGTTGCTGACTATATGCGCCGTACTATCCTCAAGGAAACAAATGATAAATCAGGTCTTATCTACGGAATGGGCCATGCTGTATATACAATATCCGACCCGAGAGCTATAATCCTCAAGAGAAAGGCGTTCGAGCTTGCAAAGGGCAAGGAGATAGAGGCTGAATTCCGTCTTCTCGAAACAGTTGAAAGACTTACACCCGAAGTATTCAAGTCAGTCAAGGGAAGCGCAAAGGCTATGTGCGCAAACGTTGATATGTATTCCGGACTTGTCTACAGAATGCTCGGTATTCCGGAAAACCTCTTTACACCGCTCTTTGCCGTTGCAAGAATGGCTGGATGGGCAGCACATCGTATGGAGGAAGTTCTTACCGGAAACAGAATAATCCGTCCTGCATACAAGGCTATCGCAAAAGAACACGAATATATGCCGTTAGACGAGAGATAATAAAAAATCCTACAAGCCGGAATTAAGGCAACACCGCACAAAGCTTGTGCGAAAGATGCGCAGACAGATTTTTCGTCAGATTGTATAGAAATTTCGAAGGCATACTGCCGTATGTCAAGAGATTTATGTGCAGTATGACGGAAAATATTCAAGTAGATTTCGTGCAAAGCAATCAGGCGTGCTCTGTGCGGTATTGCCTTATATATATATTCCGGCTGATATTGCGGAAAAATGAAATTGAAAAGAAAAATAACCGCTGCTGCTGCGGTAATGACAGCGGCACTTACAGGCTGTACCTTCGGTTCAAGCATTGATAATCTTATGACGCCGCCTACGCTCAGTACAGAGCACGAACAGATATACAAGGCGCTTACAGATGCCGCCGGTACTGCAATAAGCCTGAAATATCCGAAATCAGGAAAATATCTTTCCGCCTTTATCGTTGAGGATATCGACGGCGACGGCGGAAATGAAGCTATCGTATTCTACGAAAAAACAAGCCTTGCCGCTCCCGAAAACACCCTGAGAATAAATATTCTCGACCAGAGCGGAGGAAAATGGCGGTCTGTCTGCGATACTCCCACAGAGGGCGCAGAAATCGAAAAGGTGCTGATATCAAAGCTTGGTACCAACGACCGGATAAATCTTATCATAGGCAGCAGCCTTATCAACCGTTCTGAAAAGAATGTTGCTATCTACAGCTATGATTCGAAGAACGGAACTATCGAAAAGACTTTTTCCGAGGCGTGTTCATTCATAGATGTGACCGACCTTGACGGCGACGGCGAAACAGAATTTCTGCTTCTTGCTGGTTCTGCCACAGGTTCTCTTGCCGTTGCGAAAAGCTATAAGCTCGACGACGAGGGAAAGTATCACCTATACAGCCGTGAACTCAGCGGAAGCTTCACGGAATTTGACAGTCTCAGCTACGGCGAAATAGACAACGGAAGAAAGGGGCTTTACATTGACGCAGTTTCCGGAGCCGGCTCTATACAGACGGATATCGTCTATATGGACAGTACCGGTCTCAATAAGGTCTTTGCCGATCCTAAGGACTCCCTTGCAACTGTCCGTCCGGCAGGATGCAGCTCCTTCGATATAGACGGCGACGGTATTCTTGAAATACCGGTGCAGACTATTTCTCCCGGCTATGAGGAACTTCCTGTCAGCGAGCAGATGTTCATAACACGCTGGGATTTTATCAACCGTGACAACCGACTTGAACAGAAATACTCATCCTACTACAGCGTAGGTGACGGATATATATTTGTTTTCCCTGAAAAATGGGACAAAAAAGTAACTGTAAAGCGTGACGCAGTCAACGACGAAATAGTTTTCTGCGCATATTCAGACGGCAAAACTGGCCGTGAACTTCTGCGTATCTTCTGTGCAGAGGATTCTGCCTCCCGTGAGGACAGAATTTCCAGCGGATATATGCTTATGGGAACAAAGGGCGATTCTGCTTACCTTGCGTATATCCCCTACAACCAGACAACAACTGACGACGGTCTTTCTCCTACTGCTGGAGATGTGGCTGTCGGATTCAAGATGAAATAACAGCCTTGAAGGAGGCATAAAAATGAAACGTATACTTATTTGCGAGGATGAAGCTACCATCCGTGAATTCGTTGTTATTAACCTCAAGCGTGCCGGCTATGATGTTGTGGATGTTGACTGCGGCGAGGCAGCTCTCAGAACATTCGAACAAGAGCACGGCAATTTCGATATAGTTCTTCTTGATATCATGATGCCAGGTATCGACGGCTTTACAGTATGCAAGAAGATCCGTGAAAAAAGCTCTACTGTCGGTATTATCATGCTTACCGCAAGAACACAGGAAATGGACAAGGTAAGCGGTCTTATGATAGGTGCAGACGACTATATCACAAAGCCGTTTTCACCGTCAGAGCTTACTGCCCGTGTAGATGCTATTTACCGACGTGTCTGCATGAGCTTCATCAAAAACGAAAAGCAGTCGCTTATCGAATCAGGTCCTTTCGTGCTCAATCTCAAGAGCCGTACCGTCACAAAGAACGGAAATCCTATCGAGCTTACTCAGGTAGAATATCAGATACTTGAATTCTTCATGAACAATAAGAATACTGCTCTTGACCGTGCAAGTATTCTCAACCATATATGGGGCGAAAGCTATTACGGCGATGACAAGATAGTTGACGTAAACATCAGAAGAATCCGTATGAAAATAGAAGAAGAACCTTCAAATCCGCAGTATATCATAACAATATGGGGTTATGGCTACAAGTGGAATGATATGCAGTAATGGCTAAAAAAAGTATCACAAAACGCTGGATAATCAACAATCTCGGCGTTATCATACTGGCGCTGCTTGTAATCGCTATGGCTATCATCTATGCTATACAGACGTATTACTACAGCTCTGCAAAGCAGTATCTCATCTCAAAGCTGAACGCCGTTACGAGCGTACTGAGCATACATTCGCAGGACAGCGCTGCAAATTTCTCGACAGAAATGAGAAATATGCTTGAAACCTTCAACGAGAAGGACAAAATTGAACTCATGGCGATAAATTCAAAGGGACGTGTCGTGCTGACATCCTCCGGATTTTCTCCTGATGCGGATATAGTTATGCCGGATTACGAGGACGCTATGGATTCCGGCGAGGGAACCTACATAGGCAAGATGCCCGGCGGCGAGAAGATTCTTGCGGTATCAGTACCTATTTCCTCCATGAACAGCGAATACAGCTCCGTGAGAATGGTAACATCACTGACGGAAATCGACAATGCTATTAAGAATTACACTATCGCAGTAGCAATTGTCGTGCTTGTTATCATCGCTATCGTAATTTCTACCGGACTTTATTTTGCCGGTTCTATCGTAAAGCCTATCAGACAGATAAGCGGAATTGCCCGAAAATTCGCAATGGGCGACTTCTCTGTGCGTATCAGCAGCAACAGCAGCGACGAGATCGGCGAATTGTGTACTGCTATCAATCACATGGCTGATGAGCTTTCAAACGCCGAGAATATGAAAAACGAATTCATTTCCTCCGTATCGCATGAACTGCGTACTCCTCTGACGGCTATAAAGGGATGGGCAGAAACGCTTATGTTCGACGGCGGCAGTCCCGATACCATGAAAAAGGGCGTAGGAGTTATCGTCAATGAAACGGAAAGACTTTCTCAGATGGTTGAGGAGCTTCTTGACTTCTCACGAATGCAGAGCGGTCATTTCACGCTTCAGAATGCAGATATGGATATTCTTGCCGAACTCGGAGATGCGGTTCTTATCTACAGCGACAAGGCAAAGCGTGAGGGAATCGAAATAATCTACAATGAACCTGATATGCTTCCGTTCGTATTCGGCGACAAGAACAGGATACGTCAGGTATTCATAAACATAATCGACAACGCAATAAAATACTCCTCAAGCGGAGGAACAGTAACAATAAATGCCTATGAGGACGAAAAGGAAAAGAAGGTCGTCGTATCTGTGACCGATACAGGCTGCGGAATAAAGCCTTCTGACCTTGCAAAGGTAAAGACGAAGTTCTTCAAGGCGAATCACACACGGCGAGGTTCCGGAATTGGTCTGGCAGTCGCTGACGAGATCATTGCAATGCATAAGGGAACTATGGATATCACAAGTCCCGGTGAAGGTCTCGGAACAACTGTAAGTATCATACTGCCGGCAAAGAATTCCTGATAAAAAATTCTGCGGCTGAGATATGCCGCTGTTAAGGTGATAATTATGAAAAACAAAAATCAGCCTTCCGGCGAAAAATTCAAATCAAAAATCGGCGGTCAGGCACTTATCGAAGGCATTATGATGCTCGGACCGAATATGGGCGCAATGGCATGCCGCCTTCCTGACGGAAGTATAGACCTTGAAACATGGGAGGAAAATAACGGCAAAAAGGCTCCGTGGTACAAGAAAACTCCTCTTGTGAGAGGCTGCGTAAGCTTCGTGACATCGCTTGTCAAGGGCTACAAATACATGATGAAATCGGCTGAAAAACAGCTCACCGAAGAAGAAAAAGAGGAGGAAGAACTTTCCTCCGGAGTTGTCAATGTAATCATGGGAATCGGCATGGTGCTGGGAATCGTCCTTGCAATGGGACTTTTCATATTCCTGCCAAAATGGATAGCCGATTTTATTCCTGTTGTAAGGGATGAACGCATTCTCCGTTCAATTACAGAGGGCGTTCTGAAAATAGCCATTTTCGTGGCATATATGGCAATTGTAGGACTTATGAAGGACATAAAGCGTCAGTATATGTATCACGGCGCTGAACATAAAACTATAGCCTGTCATGAAGCCGAGCTTCCGCTGACAGTTGAAAACGTCCGCAAGCAGACACGTTTCCACAAACGCTGCGGAACAAGCTTTATTTTCATCGTACTCATCGTGAGCATCTTCGTGATGTGCCTTGTACCTTCCATGGACAAGTGGATAAGAATGCTTGTCAGCCTTATACTTCTGCCGCTTGTGGTAGGAATTTCATATGAATTCATACGTCTTGCCGGAAATAAGGAGAATCTTTTCACAAAGATACTTTCTGCTCCCGGACTTGCAATGCAGCGTCTTACAACCCGTGAACCCGACGACAGCATGATAGAAATTGCAATTGCGGCTCTTAAACCGTGTATTCCCGAGGATAAGGAGGAGGACAAGTGGTAAGCCGCTCTGTTCTCTTTGAGGAATGCATAAAAGCTCTTGAAAACAGCGGAAATCCCGATGCAAGGTTTGACGCTCTGTGTATCTTTCAGGATATGCTGAACGAAACGCATCCGCTTTTTCTGCCGTCTGAACCGGTGGAAGAATCCGCTGAAAAGAAAATCCGTGAGCTTACAGAAAAGCGCTGTTTCGGCTATCCGCTCCAGTATCTGCTTGGTCAGTGGGAGTTTTTCGGATTTCCGGTGAAGGTCGGAGAGGGAGTGCTTATTCCACGTCCTGATACGGAAACTCTTGTGGAACAGATAATAGATATCTGCAAAAAAAACCACCTTGAATCGCCTGAAATAGCCGATCTTTGCAGCGGCAGCGGATGTATCGCCATTGCTTTGAAAAAGCATATTCCCGGCGCAAAGGTTTATGCCGTCGAGCTTTCGGATGAAGCACTTGTATATCTGCGGCAGAATGTGTCTGTCAATAACACAGATATAGAGATAATTCAGGGCGATGTGCTTGACGAAAATTTCAGCAGAAGGTTCAGCGGTCTTGATATCATCGTGAGCAATCCGCCGTATCTCACAGGCGAGGAAATGCAGTCGCTGCAGACTGAGGTTTCCTACGAGCCGGAAAAGGCTCTGTATGGCGGTACAGATGGTCTTGATTTCTATCGTAGAATGACAGCTCTGTGGAAGGATTCGCTGAAAACAGGCGGCTGGCTTGCCTATGAATTCGGCATGGGACAGCATGACGCTGTAAAAGAAATACTTGAAAATAATTCATTTACCGATATTGAACTCAGAATTGACGGCGGAGGAATAATCCGTACTGCCGCCGGAAGAAAACATCAGGAGGAGGAATAAAAAATGGCAAAGAAGGAACTTGCAAAAAAGCCTGAGGTTGTCCGCATCACAACCAAAGAGGATAAAAGAACAGCTCTTGAAGGGGCTATGAAGCAGATATCCAAAAAATACGGCGAAGGCGCAATCATGCGTCTTGGTCAGAATACAACTCTTAATGTCGAGACTATCCCTACCGGTTCTATGACGCTTGATATGGCTCTGGGAGTAGGCGGTGTTCCGAGAGGAAGAATTATCGAAATCTACGGACCTGAAAGCTCAGGTAAGACAACAGTTGCTCTTTCTATCGTTGCTCAGGCGCAGAAGCTTGACAGCGAAGCAGCTTTCATCGACGTTGAACACGCTCTTGATCCCGTGTATGCAAAGGCACTCGGCGTTGATATAGACAATCTTCTCGTATCACAGCCCGACAGCGGTGAACAGGCTCTTGAAATCGCAGAAGCGCTCATCCGTTCCGGTGCTATTGATGTTATCGTAATCGACTCTATCGCCGCTATGACTACCCGTGCAGAAATCGACGGCGAAATGGGTGATCTTCATGTAGGACAGCTTGCAAGACTTATGTCTCAGGCTATGAGAAAGCTTACTGCCGCTATTTCAAGATCGAACTGCGTTGCTATCTTCATCAATCAGGTTCGTGAAAAGATTGGCGTTATGTACGGAAATCCCGAAACAACTCCCGGCGGACGTGCGCTGAAATTCTATTCATCCGTCCGTATCGAAGTAAGAAAGGGCGAAGTTATCAAGTCCGGAAGCGACATTATCGGTGCGGCTACAAAGTGTAAGGTCGTAAAGAACAAGGTTGCTCCTCCGTTCAAGGAATGTACATTTGATATGATGTATGGTACAGGAATTTCCCGTACAGGTGAAGTGCTTGACCTTGCCGTTCAGCTTGATATCATCAAGAAGGGCGGTTCATGGTTCAGCTATAAGGATCAGAAGCTTGGTCAGGGACGTGACAATGTAAAGGAAATCCTCAAAAACGACGAGGCTCTCATGAAGGAAATTGAGGAGCAGATTCTTGCACGCAGGGACGAGCTTAACACTGACGCTCCCAAAAAAAGCAAGAAGGACAAGGCAGATTCCGATACATCGGCTGCTGAAGCTTCCTCTGATTACATGGAAGACGGCGCAGGCGATGATATTCTTGCCGATATCGAGGATGATTTCGAGGAATTTACTCCGGCGGATGAATAATGAAAATCACTTCGCTGAAAAAATACAAAGGCTCCACCTATGAGGCGGAGCTTGACTATGAACGGAAAATCTATCTTCATGCAGATATAATCGTTGATTTCGGACTCAGAGAGGACGACGAGCTCGACAGGAATGAACTTCGTGAGATAATCAGGGCGTCGAATTTCCGGCGGGCTTATCAGCGAGCGCTTTATCTCCTTGATTATCGGGACTACTCCCGTGAGGAAATGTACAAAAAGCTGCTTGACAACTACAAAAGCGAAAGTCTCTGTGCTGCTGTTGCCGATAAACTGGAGGAAAACGGTATTATCGACGATGAACGCTATGCCGAAAAGCTTGCTGTCAGATATGTTTCCGGCAGAAAATTCGGTTACAGACGTGCTCTGCGTGAAATGCGTATGAAGGGTATCTGTCAGCATACTGCCGTTGACGCTCTGGAGGAGCATTCAGAGGAATTTGAGGAAAATCTCATGCACCTTCTGGAAACAAAACATGCACGCAGACTTACCGATCCCGACAACCGCAGAGAAATCGAGAAGGTAAAAGCGGCTCTTGTGAGGTACGGCTACAGCTTCGATGAGATCAACCGCTGCATAAAGGAATATTTTTTGGAGGACTGAAAATGGCAATTAAAGTCGGAATGGTATCTTTAGGCTGCTCAAAGAATCTTGTTGATTCTGAGAGAATGCTCTATAAACTGAGAAAAAAAGGCTATCAGCTTGTAACAGAACCCGGTCTTGCGGATATCGCAGTTGTCAATACCTGCGGATTTATCCAGTCCGCTAAGGAAGAAGCTATCGAGACTATCCTTGAACTCGGAAAGCTCAA
The DNA here is from genome assembly GCA_017513795.1 of Ruminococcus sp. Taxonomy (GTDB): domain Bacteria; phylum Bacillota; class Clostridia; order Oscillospirales; family Ruminococcaceae; genus Ruminococcus. The sequence continues at coordinate 1,785 of JAFXEJ010000028.1, read as the reverse complement.
GGAAGACGGTACACTGAAAAAAATCATCATCACCGGATGTCTTACGGAGCGTTACCGTGAAGAAGCCGCTGAGCTTTTTCCGGAGGCTGACGCTGTTATCGGCATAGGAAACAACAAGGATATCGTTGATATTCTCGACCACGTTCTTGCCGGTGAAAAATACATCAATTTCGCTCCCAAGTCTGACGCAGAACTTACAGGCGAGCGAATCATCTCAACGCTTCCGTTTTTCTCTTATCTGAAAATAGCTGAGGGATGCAGCAATTGCTGTACATACTGTGCGATTCCCATGATTCGTGGCGGATTCCGCAGTGTTCCCATGGAGGATGTTATAAAGGAAGCCGAAGATCTTGCGTCAAAGGGCGTTACAGAGCTTGTTGTTATCGCTCAGGATACATCACGCTACGGCGAGGATATTTACGGCAAATCAATGCTTCCGGAGCTTCTTAAAAAGCTCTGCCGCATAGACGGACTCAAATGGATACGCACACTCTACTGCTATCCCGAAAGAATCACAGATGAGCTTCTTGATACTATCGCATCAGAGGAGAAGCTTGTAAAATATCTTGAAATCCCGATACAGCACTGCGACGGCGATATTATCAGCCGTATGAACCGCTGGGGCGACGAAGAAAAGCTCGAAGCGCTCTTTGCTCATATCAGGGCGAAGATTCCCGGAGTTGTTCTGCGTACAACGCTTATTACGGGATTCCCCGGAGAAACTCAGGAGCAGTTCGACAGACTTGCTGAATTTGTTCAGCGTGTTCGTTTTGATCGTCTTGGATGTTTCCCCTATTCTCAGGAGGACGGAACAAAGGCAGCGAATTTCCCCGACCAGATCGACGAGGAAACTGCCGCTCACAGAGCTGATATCATTATGGAACAGCAGCTTCTTATCAGTGCCGAGAACAACGAAAAGCTCCTTGACGCTGAACTTGAAGCCGTTGTTGAGGGCTTTGACCGTTTCGGAGAATGCTGGTTCGGAAGAACAGTTCTGGATGCTCCCGACATTGACGGAAAGGTTTTCTTCACATCTGAAAAGGGACTTCAGATCGGAGATTACGTTAAAATCCGCATAACAGACACACTTGACTATGATCTTATCGGAGAGGTGATTGAATAATGAATCTGCCAAATAAGCTTACACTTCTGAGAGTATTTCTCATACCATTTTTTCTGCTTTTCATGTATCTTGAATTCACCGGTCATTATACGCTCGCACTTGTGATATTCGCTGCTGCATCCATTACTGACGCACTTGACGGAAAAATCGCAAGAAAGCACAATCTGGTGACTAATTTCGGAAAATTCCTTGATCCGCTTGCGGATAAGGTACTTGTAATTTCAGCTCTTACGGTTTTCGTGGAGCTTGACAGCGTGAACATGGGTGCAATTCCGCTTATAATCATAATTGCCCGTGAATTCATGGTATCAGGACTGAGACTTCTTGCCGCAGACGGCGGAGTTGTCGTTGCTGCCGGAATCTGGGGCAAGCTGAAAACAGCGTTCACAATGGTTACGATAGTCGGCGTACTGCTGTGGCTCTGTCTCTGCTTTGATTTCGATCTCGGACTGAGTGTTGATCTCATTGACGCTATGGATAATATCATTATTCCTGCGTTGATATGGATCTCAACAGCACTTACAATTATTTCAGGACTTATTTATCTCAAGGCCGTTCGGCGCATGAAGGAATGCGGCTTCTACAAGATCGACATGGGTCTTGAATCCGGCGACGAGGAGATGCGCTTTAAGTACCTCAGACGCTACCAGACCGACGAGATG
>JAFXEJ010000027.1 GCA_017513795.1 Ruminococcus sp. | reverse complement strand
TCCGTCATCAAGGAGGTTTATATTGTAGTTCATGCCGATGTCGAAGTCGGGATATTCCACGTCCGTGAACGTGGTGAAATCACGGTCCGACACCCAGAACTGAGGGGATTTCTTACCAAAGCCGAGAAGGAGGTAGTTTTCACCGCCGTTGAATGGCATAGCACTGTAAAGCATACTCATATCACTTGGGAGAGAAGCGGCTTTTTTCTTGTAGGCAACGCCGGAAAGCTTTACGGCAGACAGTCCCTCAGCAGAGGACATTTCTCCACCCGAAACGGAGGAACTTCCGGTGCTGCTGTCTTTCTTTTTGCCTGCACATGAAAAGCATGAAACGCAGACTGTGAGTGCTGAAATAAATGCAAGTAGTTTTTTCATAGTATCATCCTTTCGTTAGTCGTAATTTTCTGAAAGATATATCGAAATGCGGTCCTGAAGAACTGATGCACATTCTTCGGCGGTAATTTCTCCGTGGAAGAAGCGTTCTATTTCCTCGTTGAAGATGTAGAAGGTTTCACCTGCTTCAAGAGCCGTGAAGTTTCCGTATATTGAAATCTCGTAGGTGGGAAGTGCATTTGCTATAAGCTCGTCAACCTCAGCGATAATTTCATCATCAACATAGCCGAGATACTCATAGATGTAATTTCCGTCATCGTCTTTTGTCCATGTGTTGTAGACAATTCCGCCGTAATCGGCAAGAGTCCGGTCATAGGTGTGATCCTCCGGAAGCTTCTGGGCTTCGGCAATAAGCTTGTTTCCGCTGACAGTCGGGGAGAAATACTGTCCCCAGTGATTTCTGCTTGTGAGGATGTGGTTCTCAATGTAGTCGTCGCTGAGCATATGCTTGATGAATTCCCATGCAAGCTCCTTGTTTTCCGATGTCTTTGTGATTCCGTAGGAGGTCATGCCGGTAGTGATGTTTGCTCTGTTTTTCTCAGCACCGAATTCACCGAGAATCGTGTATGGCTCGCCGCCGAATTCTCCGTCACGGAAGCGGAGAAAGCTCTTGTAGTCGAAAAGATAACCATCACTGAAAAGCTTTCGGTTTTCTCTTATCGCAAAGGAGTATCCACGCTGTTCCTCGTCCGGATCCACTTCCTCCTCAGGGGAGGTGTACTGCTGAGTCATATCGTATGGCTCGCCCTCGTATGCGTATTCAAGGGCACGGATGAAGTCCGGCGAATCAAAGTGACATTCAGCGTTTCTGAAGTCGATAAGATCCATATTATCAACGTAAAGACGCTCCCACTGAGTTTTGAGCTGGCTGTCGAAGCCATCTGCCAGTGTCTCCGGAGGATTCTCCGCAAGATCCATATATGTGCTTAAATTCCACTCGTCAACGCCGGAGATATGTTCGGTTTTTGCGGTATTTCTCAGATGAAGGTCAAAGCTTTCCGGCAGAAGATACGCATGGCCGTCAAAATTATAGTCGATGTGATTGAGCACGCTCGGAATGAAGGCTTCACGGGTGAGAGTATCATCCTTGTCCATGAATTCGTATAAATCGCAGAGAACCTCCATTTTAACGGTATCGAAATCGGCAAGCATTCCGTTGAGCGACTGTGCGGCGATTATATCGGGAAGCTCGCCGTCAAGAGCGTCCTGAGTTATCTGTTCAGTGACAACATCGTTGGAAACTTCATTTCCGCCGTATGATTTTAAGGTTACCTGATAATCCTGATTGTCGTCGTTGAAAATGGCGATGTAGTCCTCAAGAGGTAAATCTCTGCCGACAATACCGACAGTAATTGTCGGGATATTTTCAAGCTCGGCGGGATCGCACGGCACAAAGCGTTTGAGACTGCACGTCCAGTTACTGTAGCTTACCACAGGAATGGCAAAAATTCCGTCAGTGCACATGGCAAAGTTCGAGAAATTGCTTGAATTAAGTCCGGCTTTATTGATACTGAAAAGCGGAACGATTGAGCTGTCACCGGAGCGTATTCCGTAAATTGTAGTCATGGAGCGTACAAACATGGTGTAATCGCCCCAGCCCGGCTGAATTTCGCCGTAGACGGTTTCTGAGAGATTATATGTAACGGAACTGCTTTCAAGCTCGCCTTTTTCGTTTATTTTCCGGAGCTGTACAGTTTCCGCACCTGTACGGACGGCGGCAATAAGGCTTCCGCTGGAATCCTTGCCGGTATTCTCGATAGTTTCGCCCTCGCCGGCAGAAAGCTGACCGAGATATTCTCCGTTGATTGTGAATACTTCTGTTGTGCCGTCAATGGTAACAATAACTGTCTTTCCGTCAGAGACACATTCGGTTATCTGCGTCATCTGCTCCGGAAGAACTCCGAAATCCTGAACGTCATTGCGTGAAATCAGCTTGCCGTCAGGGGAGAAGGACGATACAACGAATTTGTACTCAGCGGCGGCATCGTATTCCTCCTGATTGTAGTCGGGTGAGGTCGGATCGGGAGCCGGAAGATCGCCGTAGCTTACCTCGTTCACGAAGGTCACGATAGTTCCGTCACTGGCGGCGTCGAGCATATAGGAAATTCCGGTATCTAAGTCGGGGCAGTCGATCTTCGTAAATGTCGTGAAATCGGACTCTGCAAGCCATATTTCCGCACCGGTACCGCCGGAGCAGACGAGGTAGTATTTCGAGCAGTTGTCGAAGGCTTCCACGAGGTAAATCATTGTAACGCCGTCGGGCAGGTCAATGGAATTCTTTCTGTAGCCGATATTTCCCATCTGACCGGCAGTGTAGGATTTGGGGGAATTATCCTTTTTATCGGATTTCTTACTGCACGAAAAAGCGGAAGTGCAGACTGCAAGCGCAGATATAAAAGCAATTATTTTTTTCATTTTGGTTCCCTTTCTTATTTAAATGTATTATCCGAAGTTCTCGGAAAGATAAATTGAGTATCTGTTCTGGAGCATATATCCGCATTCTTCGGCTGTGATTTCTCCGTAGAAAAATCGGTCTGTTTCCTCGAAGTAAATGCCGTAGAATTCGTTGTAGAAGTTGTTCATTTCCTCGAAGTTTCCGCTGACAGGAAGTGAAACCGTCTTTTTCGGGAGCTTCGCCGCACTTATGAGAGCGTCTGCTTCGGCAATTACTTTGTCGTCAACATAGCCGAGCATGTCGTATAGCGCAGTACCGTTTTCGTCTGTTTTTCCGCTGTAAACCGCCACTCCGCCGTAATCTTTAAGGGCTTCATCGTATTTGTATTCTCTTGGTGACTTCTCCTTTTCACGGAAATTCTTCATTCCGCTGACCGTCACAGGAAATCCGTAACCGCCCTCATAGGCAGAATTGTAGTACTCGTCGGTGTAGAACATTTTTATGAAATCCCATGCGGCATCCTTGTCGGAGCAGTCCTTTGTGATGGAGAGTGCATCGGAGAAGTAGGCTTCTATCGCCGGAGCACCGCCGGAGCCGATATTTCCCATAAAGCCGAAATCAACGCCGGCAAAGGTGTGCTCTTTTAAAATAAGATAGTCGGAATAGCTGAGAAGCTGCGGTTCGGTGAACAGTATTTTTTCATCAATGAAGGCAGTTGCAAGCTCCTTCTGACGCTTTATCTGCTCCTCAGCCGGAACTTCAACGTATTCCTCAGCCGGAATTCCCTTTTTACAGAATTCAATATACCGTGCGAATTCCGGCGTATCGAAGGAGCATTCAAGCATGTTGTAATCCATCCAGTGATTGACAAAGAGCATCTGACGGCGGTTGACCTGAGTATCACTTTCGTATGTCAGGTTGATATCCGGCTTCATTTCGGCGGGAATTGACTCCACAACGTCAAGAAAAGCGGCTGTATCCCATGTTTCGATTCCGTCAAGGAACTTCGATTTCGCCGTGTAGGGGAGCTTTATCCGGAAAAAGTTCGGGATATTGTAGATGTGTCCGCCGTACCAGCCGTCGATTTCAGCGAGATATTCCGGCAGAAAAGCGTCACGGGTGAGGGTATCGTCCTTGTCAATGAACTCATAAAGGTCGCAGAGAGCCTCATTTTTCAGCAAATCGAGACTGCCGAGAGATGTTCCTCTGATGATATCCGGCAGATTTCCGGAAAGAGCGTCCTGAGTAATCTCGTCGTTCATTTTGTCGTAGTCCTCGCTGTTGTAGATTTTAGTTTCTATGCGGCAATCGCTGCGGCTCTCGTTGAAAATCTCAGCCATCCGTGATACATCGTCGCTCTGCCATGTCATTCCCACTGTTATAGCCGGAATATTTTCAAGCTCCTCTGCGGTACAGGGGAAATATTTTTTCACAGTGCTTGCACCGGTGCTGTATTTTATTTCGGGTATGATGAAATTTCCGTCAGTACACATGGCAGCTCCGGCGATTGAGTCAGCGGACAGACCGGCACCATTCAGGCTGAAAAGAGCTTCCGGCGAGGAATCGCTCTTTTTTATGCCGTAGATAGTGGTCATGGAGCGCAGGAACATCGAATAATCGCCGTTTCCGGAAGTGATGACCGCCTGTATCGTTTCGGGAAGATCATAGTCTGCGGAGGAATTTTCAGTTTTTCCGTCTGAGGTTATACGGCGCAGCTGGAGCTTTCCGTCCGTTGTTCTGACGGCGCAGATAAGATTTCCGCCGCTGTCCTTGCCGATATTTTCTGCAATTTCGCCCTCGTTCAGCGTAAGTGCGCAGATGTGAGTTCCGTTCATGGCGAAAATCTCGTAATTTCCGTCCAGACAGACAACAGTAATATTTCCGTCGCTTGCAATTCCGGTAACGGAAACGGGCGTATCGGAGGATGAATAGTAGTCACGGACATTTTCATCGGATATCACAGTGCCGTCAAGGGAGTACGCAGACAGCCGGAAATCTCCGTTTTCACCGGCAGAAAAGGCGATAACAGTTCCGTCCTCTGTGATATCGCAGTCGTATGAAAATCCGGTTGGAATTATGTCAAGCGGAAGTCTGCGCAGCGATGTGAGGTCAGCGTTGGCAGCCCAGAAGCCTGTACCGTCATCTCCGGAGCCAATGAGAAAATACTCGGATGAACCGTTAAATGGCTTCATACTGTAGATTATCCGGAGTTCTTCCGGAAGCTTTACTGAATTCTTTTTGTAGACAACGCCGCTGAGTTTTCCGGCAGAGAACGACTGAGCAGATACCTCCGGAGCGTCAGAGGATTTCTTTGCGCTGCATGAAAAAGCAGAAACGCATACAGCGGCGGCGGAGATAATGGTAAAAATTTTTTTCATAGCAGAACTTCCTTTCGTCTGTTTTGTATAGCAATATCTATAAATAAGTGATTTTCAAAGGCAAAATAGACGAAATTTTTCTAAAATTTGTATGAGTGCACAAAAAGTTTTTCGATATAATGTGCATACTAACAAAATTTCATATAGGTCTTTTATTTTTTGCAAAGTTATGTTATAATTAAAGAAATATACGGAATGTACGTTAAGGCAATAATGCCACACAATTATTATTTGGACAGAAGGTGTCAGAAATGGAAAAGATTCTCAATATTGCGGTAATGTTAGCCGGTCCGGATGAAGAATATCAGAGCAATATTATAAGCGGAATCAACAGATTTGCCCGTGAAAATGAAGTGAATATCTCGTACTTTGCAGCTTTCGGCGGTATGCTCGCCAGCAAAAGCTTCGATATAGGCGAGTACTCCATCTATAATCTCGTTGATTTCACACGCTTCGACGGCGTTCTGCTTATGGAAAATACTATCTGTGACCGTCAAATAAAGGAAAATATTGTTGACAGAGTACGGAAAGCAGGAATTCCGGCTGTGGTTATTGACAACGACGAATATCAGGATATGTATGATATCCGCATTGATAATAATTCCGCAATGGAAGAAATAGTTTATCATGTTATCAAGGAACACGGCGCAAAGGTTATCAACTTTATCTCCGGACCTCTTTCAAATCCGGAGGCAAGAGACAGATATGACGCATTCCTCAAGGTTATGAGCAAATGTGATCTTGAAGTCGATCAGAGGAGAGTATTCTTCGGCGAATTCAGAAGCCATGACGGAAAACAGGCTGTTGAGGAGTTCGCAGAATCTGGAATGCCTCTGCCTGACGCATTTATCTGCGCTAACGACGCAATGGCTCTTACAGCCGTTTCAACTTTGCAGAAGCTTGGCTACAAAGTGCCGGAGGATGTTATCGTTACCGGCTTCGACTATACATTCAATGCAAGAAATTTCTGTCCGGCGCTTACCTCTGTAAAACGTCCGCTCTTTACATCCGGCTACAAGGCTTGCAGTATTATCTATGATATCCTCAACGGCGGAAAACCGAAGAAAAGTACGATTCTTGAGGCTTATCCCGTATTCTCCGAAAGCTGCGGCTGTACGGAGGAATCTCCCGATGATTACAGGGATTTCAAGAAAAAAATCTATCATAATACAGAAAGCTCACACGCTAATATTTCCATGCTTAACCGCCTTACAGCAAGGCTCGCTGAAACTGAAACTTCTGAGGAGCACATAAACGTTATCGGCGATTTCATCGAGGAACTTGACTGCGAAAAATTCTGTCTCTGTCTTACTGAGGACTGGCAGGAAGCATACAGCATTCCGGATATTTCCGGCGACGGCTGTTCTTCATATTCACGCTTCATTTCGGCTCCGCTTATCTGGGATAAGGGCGAAAGACGCTCAAAGGGCTATTTCCCGAGCTATTATATGTATCCCGAGGAGCTTGCTACAGGCGGAAATATCAGCTATTTCATGCCGCTGCATTTCCGTGAGAGATGTCAGGGCTACTACATAATCACTAACGGAGATTTCCCGACAAGCAGCCTTCTCTGTCATACTCTTACCATGGCTATCAGCAATTCTATCGAGAATATCCGCAAGCTTTTCCACCTCAACAAGGCTATGGATGAGCTGAACAGAATCTATGTAATTGATCCGCTGTGCAATATCTATAACAGAAACGGCTTTATCACTCACGCTGACGATATGTACAAGGACTGCGTGAAGAAAAAGAGCCGTATCATGCTCAGCTTCGTCGATATGGACGGACTTAAATTCATTAACGATAATTACGGTCACAATGAGGGCGACTTTGCTATTCAGCGGCTTGCCGGAATTATCAACGAATGCTGCGAAAAATCGGCTATATGCGCACGTTTCGGCGGCGATGAATTCGTTATTTTCGATACAAATGCAACTGAGGGAAGTCCTGAGGCTCTTGCAAGAAGAATCAACGCAAAGCTTGAAAGCATAAATGCGATAATCAAGAAGCCGTATACTCTTTCTGCGAGCGTGGGAAGTGTTCTGGCTGTTCCGGGTGACAGCGATACTCTCTACAGTCTCATCAAACAGGCTGACGATCAGATGTACGAAATAAAGAAGAAAAAGAAGAATTCCAGACGTTCGGAAAAGACAACCTGATGTTTCATCCGTACACGATTGCGTGACAGTAACGGAAAAATACGCAAAAACTCTTGACAAATTACGGATAAAATGGTATAATATGATATATTAATCCATTCAGAAAGGATGTGTAAACAATGGGAAAATTTGTTATTAAACAGACTAAAACAGGCTATACATTCAGTCTTAAAGCCGGTAACGGAGAAGTTATCGCTATAGGCGGAGAGGTTTATTCCAGTCTCGAAAGCTGCAAAAACGGAACTGCAAGCGTTGCTAAGAACGCTCCCGTTGCTAATATCGAGGATCAGACAGTTGAGGGCTTCGAGGAACAGAAGCACCCTAAGTTTGAGATCTACAAGGATAAGGCTGGCGAATTCAGATTCCGTCTTAAAGCAAGAAACGGCGAGATTATCGCTGCAAGTGAAGGCTATGTAAAGAAGGACAGCTGCAAAAACGGTATCGAAAGCGTTCGTAAGAATGCTCCGGATGCTCCTGTTATCGAGCCTGAAACAGAAGAATAATTCAATACATAAAAATGCGCCCTTCGTTATGAGGGGCGCTTTTTGTTGGAAAGACTAAAAATTATGGGATTCCAAAGGAGTATCAACCCTTTGGAATCCCGATATTATGCTTTTATACCTTATTGAATCCAAGAAATTTCAGTGCAGCAATGGGGTTTTTATCCTCATCATACACGCTGACATTATAGCAGCAAGTGGAACGTCCGTTTTTCAGAAGCTCTGTTTCAGCGAATATCTTCTCGGTTTTCGGAACACCGATAAACGATATATCGGTATTTATCGAAACAGTGCCAACTCTCTGCCAGTTTGCGGCAACGGCAAAGGCAAAGTCGGCAAGCGTGAAATACACGCCGCCCATGATTCCTCCGGCTGCGTTTTTGTGGTGCTCGTTCAAAGTAAGGCTTACCTTTGCGTAGTGATCGCCGATTTCCTCAATAAATGCGCCGGCTTCGGTTGCAAAGCGGTCGCCCTTGAAGAATTCCCGTACTCTTTCAAGCTCCTCAGGTGATACCATTGAGATTTCCTCCTTAGCCTAAAACTGCGGACATATCGTAAAGTCCGGGTGCCTGATCTTTCAGGAAAACAGCGGCATTGATGGAACCCTCGGCAAAAACTGTTTTTGAAGCCGCAGAGTGTGAAAGTGTGATGACCTCGTCGTGACCGGCGAAAATTACATCATGCTCGCCGACGATAGTACCGCCTCTGATAGCATGCATGCCGATTTCGGACTTTTCACGCTTCTGACGGCGTGAGTGACGGTCGTAAACGTAAGTCTTTGAGTTGTCGAGAGTTTCGTTGATCGCATTCGCAAGCATGATAGCAGTTCCGCTCGGAGCGTCAATTTTCTGATTGTGGTGCTTTTCAACTATTTCGATATCGAACTGTCCGCCAAGAACAGCGGCAGCTTTCTTTGCAAGCTGAACGAGAAGATTGATTCCGAGAGACATATTGAATGTGAAAAATACGGGAATCTGCTCGGCAGCGTTCTTGATTTTTGCTATCTGCTCATCGCTGTAGCCGGTTGAGCCTATAACTATAGGAGTTCCCGTTGACATGCAGTATTCAAGAAGCGAATCTATACATGCAGGATTTGAAAAGTCAATGATAACGTCAGGCTTTACGGGAAGCTTTGAAGGAGCGTCAACTACAGGGTAATCGAGATCAGTCACAGTATTACGGTCAATTCCGCCGGTAACTGTGCAGTCTTCACGCTCTTTGATGCAGCTGTAAATGGTTCTGCCCATTTTTCCGTTAGCGCCGCAAATTGCTATATTAGTCATTTGAACCTCCTTGAATTTAATGCATAATGCGTAATTCGTAATGCGTAATTTGGTGTCCCTGACGGGACGGATTAAAATAATATACCGGAAATTTGTATTTATCCGGTTGTAGGGACGAACACAGTTCGACCATGATGTTTCATCGGGAATTATATGGGACGTCGGGTGACTCCCTACAGTGTAGGGAGATGTCCGAAGGACAGAGGGTACGGGCACCCGTTAGGTGCACCGTCCCCTACAATCTACGGGAATTATATGGGACGTCGAGACGCCGTCCCCTACAATTTATAACAAAAAATTTTTTTCGTATGCGAAAGCAGACTGCCGCCTTGTACAGAGTGAGTGCGTTTACGCACGGAAACGTGAACAGGGTGCAGCGTCACGCTGCCATGGGAACGTGTATCGGGGGCACCGCTGGTTTAATATAAAATGTCCGGCATAAAATTTGTTCCCACGAGCGAATGGCAAGTATCGCTTTGTACAGAGGAATGTGCGGAACGCACATGGGAACGTGATTCGGGGGCACCGCTGGTGCCGGTGCAGAGTCACGCTGCGGCACTGCTGGTGCCTTATACCAGTCCGTGCTTAGCAAGAGAAGCTCTGAGGATATCCTTGTGGTCGTCTGACATCTCATAAAGCGGCAGACGGCAAGGACCGGCACTCATACCCATCATGTTGAGGGCTTCCTTTACAGGAATGGGATTTACATCAATAAACAGGTTGTTGATGAGTTCGAGATAATCTATCTGGAGCTTTGTAGCTTCAGCGTAGTTATTGTCGAGACAGAACTGCACCATATCGTGAGTCTGCTTGGGGATAACGTGGGAAAGTACCGAAATTACGCCCTTTGCGCCAAGTGACATAAGCGGAACTATCATATCATCATTTCCGCTGTACACGTCGATAACATCACCGCACTCAGCAATAAGCTTAGCGGCATAGCTGATGTTTCCGCTTGCTTCCTTGACAGCAACGATATTCTTGTGTTCAGCAAGCTTCTTGATAGTGGAAATCTCCATATTCATGCCGGTTCTGCCGGGGATGTTGTAGAGGATGATCGGGATATTTACAGCGTCTGCGATAGCTGTGAAATGTGCGATAAGACCTCTCTGTGTAGTCTTGTTGTAGTAGGGAGTAACGAGGAGAAGTCCGTCTGCGCCAACAGCCTCAGCCTCCTTTGAAAGTTCAACAGCATACTTTGTATCATTGCTGCCTGTTCCGGCGATAACGGGAACTCTCTTTGCAGTTCTTTCAACAGTGAAGCGGATGCATTCGAGATGCTCCTCGTCGGACATTGTGGAAGCTTCACCGGTAGTACCGCAGATAACGATAGCATCGGTGCTGTTTTCAATCTGGAAGTCGATAAGCTCGCCGAGCTTTTCGTAATTTATAGAACCGTCAGCGTTCATAGGGGTAATAATTGCAACAGCTGCACCGGTAAATATAGTGTTCTTCATAAAAAATCTCCCTTCAAATAATGCGTAATGCGTAATGCGTAATGCGTAATTATACGCATACACATTGCATTACATCTGTTGAGTTTTGGTTATTGACATGAGGATTTTCAATAATTCCTGACAATCAGGGTATATGCTCAGGAAATCTTTTTCTTCGATATAATTACTTTCATGAAGCAATTCAAGCCAATATTCGGTTTCACTTGCTTCTTTTAAGGCAATGTTCATTTTAGCATAGAAATCAGTCTTGCTCTGACCTCGTATGGCTTCTTTGACGTTTGCACCTATACTCGTACCGCTTCGCAGAATTTGTTTTGACATAATGTATTCTTTCTTTTCAGTGGTCAGGTACTTATACATTTTGATAATTCTTAATGCAAAAGCTTTGCTTTTTGTAACAATTATATTTTCTTTGTTCATTTAATTACGCATTACGCATTAAGAATTACGAATTAGTTGAAATAGCCCTTTGCAGCGAGGAGTTCAGCGAGGAGAACAGCACCGCCGGCAGCTCCTCTTAATGTATTGTGAGAGAGACATACAAACTTGTAGTCATACTGTGTATCTTCACGGAGACGACCTGCAGAAACAGCCATACCGCCTTCGAGATTTCTGTCAAGCTTAGCCTGAGGACGGTTATCATCCTCGAAATAGTGAATGAACTGCTTTGGAGCACTGGGAAGCTCGAGTTCCTGAGGAGCGCCCTTGAAATCAGCCCAGAGCTGGAGGATTTCTTCCTTGGAGGGCTTCTGCTCGAAGCTTACGAAAACAGCAGCTGTGTGACCGTCAGAAACGGGAACACGGAGACACTGTGTTGTGATAGAGGGAGAAGATGCCTTAACGATCTCGCCGTTTTCGATTGTTCCCCAAACCTTGAGGGGTTCCTGTTCGGATTTTTCTTCTTCGCCGCCGATGAAGGGGATGAGGTTATCAACCATTTCAGGCCATGTCTCGAAGTTCTTTCCGGCACCGGAAATAGCCTGATATGTGCATGCGAGAACGTTCTTGAGACCGAACTTCTTCAGGGGGTGGAGAGCCGGAACATAGCTCTGGATGGAGCAGTTTGACTTTACTGCGATGAATCCTCTCTTTGTGCCGAGACGCTCTCTCTGAGACTGGATGATCTCGATGTGCTCAGGGTTGATCTCCGGAACTACCATAGGAACGTCAGGAGTAAATCTGTGTGCGGAGTTGTTGGAAACGATAGGGCACTCAGCCTTTGCATAAGCTTCTTCAAGAGCCTTTATTTCATCCTTTTTCATGTCAACAGCACAGAAGCAGAAATCAACCATGCCGGCGATCTTCTCAATATCAGCTGTTGCGTCCATGAGGATCATATTCTTCATAGCCTCAGGCATGGGAACAGCCATCTTCCAGCGGCTGCCTGCCACTTCCTCGTAAGTCTTGCCTGCGCTTCTGGGAGAAGCTGCAAGAACCTTTACATTGAACCAGGGGTGATTTTCGAGCAGAGTTGCAAATCTCTGACCAACCATACCTGTTGCACCTATAATACCTACATTGTACTGTTTCATAAATAATCTCCTTTTATTAAAATTTACTGAAAATAACAAAAACCGGTTGCAAACCGGTTCATCATACGTTATAATAGAAATATTGACACCGGTACAACCCCATGCCGATAGCTCTCCATCATAAAGTATGATGACAGTCGCAGACCTGTTTGACCTGTGACCAGAACTGAATTTACCGAAAACAGTTCTTCGGCGGAATTGCCTTTCACCGGACTTCAAAGGACTGGTTATCCTCCGTCCGGATACTGATCGCATCCGCACCTCTACCTTGTTTACTATAATATCACTTAATTTACGATATGTCAAGAGTTTTTTTGAAATAAAGGAGAATCCCGATGCAGCTTTTAAAATCTGATTTTTACTATGACCTTCCGGAGGAGCTTATTGCTCAGACTCCGGTTGAGCCGAGAAGTTCATCCCGTATGATGTGCGTTGACCGTCGTACAGGTGAGGTCACTCACGACCATTTCTATAATTTATGCGAGCACCTTCGTGAAGGTGACTTGCTCGTAATGAACGATTCCCGTGTTATTCCGGCAAGACTTTACGGCGAAAAGATAGACAACGGCACTTTCATCGAATTTCTGCTGCTGGAGCAGAAGGGCGACAAGCTCTGGGAAATCATCTGCCGTCCCGGAAAAAAGGCTAAGGTCGGAACGAAATTCAGCTTCGGCGGAGGTCGTCTTATCGCTGAGGTAGTCGAGGTGAAGGATGACGGAAACAGAATTGTCCGCTTTGAATGCGAGGGTAATTTCTTTACCGCCCTTGACGATGTCGGACAGATGCCGCTTCCGCCGTATATCACCGCAAAGCTTGAGGACAAGGAACGCTATCAGACGGTCTATTCCAGAGAGCTTGGCTCTGCCGCCGCACCTACAGCCGGACTTCACTTCACGCCGGAGCTTCTTGAAAAGCTTCATGGAATGGGCGTAAAAACGGCATTTGTTACGCTTCATGTCGGACTGGGAACGTTCCGTCCGGTGAAAGAGGATAACGTCCTTGAACACAAAATGCACAGCGAGCACTATTATCTCCCGAAAGAGACAGCCGACCTCATCAACGAGACAAAGGCGAAAGGCGGACGTATTATTGCTGTCGGAACGACTTCATGCCGTACCCTCGAAAGCGTTGCCACGTTCTATAAGGAAATCGCCGAGCATGACGGATATACTGATATTTTCATTTATCCCGGCTATGAATTCAAGTGCATTGACGGTCTTATCACGAATTTTCATCTGCCGGAAAGTACGCTTATCATGCTTGTTTCGGCATTTATGGGCTACGAAAATACCATGAATGCATATAAGACAGCCGTTGAAGAAAAATACCGCTTTTTCAGCTTCGGGGATTCTATGTGTATTCTTTAAGGAGCAATGAACATGAATATTTCGGCTTTTTTTAAGAGCATTGCAGATGCAGATACTGCACCGATAGTTATCTGCGATACTGACCATATAATAATATATATGAATCCTTCGGCTGTTGACCGCTATGCGAAAATGGGCGGAGCCGGACTTCTCGGAAAATCACTTCTTGACTGCCACAGCGGAGAATCAAATGACAGGATAAAAGCTGTTGTAAGGTGGTTTGAAGAAAGTTCTGAAAACAACAGGGTATTTACATTTCATAATGACATTGAAAACAAAGATGTTTATATGATAGCACTTCGCAGTGAAAGCGGCGAGCTTATCGGCTACTATGAAAAGCATGAATACCGGACACCGGAGACTGCGGAACCGTATAAAAATATAAGATAAGGAGACATTATGTTTACATTACTTAAAACTGACAATAAGGCAAGGCGTGGAAGCTTCGAGACTGTTCACGGAACTTTTCAGACTCCGTGCTTCATGAACGTGGGAACTTCTGCCGCTATCAAGGGCGGAATTTCCTCTATCGACCTGAAAGGACTCAAAACGCAGGTCGAGCTGTGCAATACATATCATCTGCATCTGCGTCCCGGCGACCACATCGTAAAGCAGATGGGCGGACTTCATAAGTTCATGAACTGGGATAAGCCTATTCTCACCGACAGCGGCGGATTTCAGGTATTTTCCCTTGCAAAGCTCCGCAAAATAAAGGAGGAGGGCGTATATTTCGCCTCCCACATAGACGGTCACAGAATCTTCATGGGACCGGAGGAGAGTATGCAGATACAGTCGAATCTTGCTTCGACTATTGCTATGGCATTCGACGAGTGCATTGAAAATCCGGCACCGAGAAAGTATGTTGAAGCCTCCGTTGACCGCACGACACGCTGGCTTATCCGCTGTAAGGAGGAAATGGCACGTCTTAACAGCCTTCCCGATACAATAAACAAAAATCAGCTTCTTTTCGGTATAAATCAGGGTTCCACCTACGATGATATCCGCATAAGACACATGGAGGAAATCGCAGAGCTTGACCTTGACGGCTATGCTATCGGAGGTCTTGCAGTAGGCGAGGCTACTGAGGATATGTACCGCATAATCGACGCAGTAGAGCCATATATGCCGGTAAACAAGCCGAGATATCTCATGGGCGTGGGAACTCCCTCCAACATTATCGAGGCTGTCGCAAGAGGCGTGGATATGTTCGACTGCGTTATGCCCAGCAGAAATGCACGTCATGCGACTGTTTTCACATGGAGCGGTATCATGCACCTCGGAAACAAGTGCTATGAAACTGATCCAAGACCGGTTGACGAGCAGTGCGACTGTCCGACCTGCCGTAATTTCAGCCGTGCGTATATCCGTCACCTGTTCAAGGCAAACGAACAGCTTGCCGGACGTCTTGCGGTTCAGCACAATCTTTATTTCTACAATACGCTTACGGAGAAGATCCGTGAGGCGATAGACGAGGACAGATTTGAGGAGTTCCGCAGTAAGTATTCTGTACTCCTTGCAACGAGAATTTGAGGTGGTCTGATGATAACAGCAATTTTTGATCTTGACGGAACTCTTGCCGATACGCTGGAAGATCTTGCGGATGCGGTAAACTATGGACTGAGTGTTCTCGGATGTCCTCAGCACCCTCTGGAAAACTTCAAACAGATGGTCGGAGACGGCGCATCTATGCTTTGCTGGAGAGCGCTTCCCGATGACAGAAAAGATCTTGCCGACGAGCTTTACAAGGGTTTCAGCAGTGAGTATGAAAGCCGTCATCTCAACAAATCACGGCTATATGACGGAATCAGCGAGACAGTAGCAGCTCTCAGGGATGCCGGAGTCACGCTTGCGGTGGCTACAAACAAGCCGCATGACGCCGCAGTCAAGATAATAGCCGGACTTCTTCCTGACGCCGGCTTCATTACCGTTCTCGGAAGCTGTGCAGACAGACCGAAAAAGCCTGATCCGACGATTATAAGAGAAATTCTTGCCGGACTTCCGGCAGAGGACAATACCGTATACATGATAGGCGACAGCAACGTGGATGTCCGCACAGCTAAAAATGCCGGAATAATCTCCATAGGATGCGCATGGGGATTTCGTGGAAGCGCAGAGCTTATCGCCGAAAATGCAGATTTCATAGCCGAAAAACCACAGGATATCGCAAGGATAATACTTGGACGGGAGGAATAAGAATGGCTGAAAAAACAAAAAAGACTCCGGAAAAAATAAGATATACCGACGATCAGCGCAGACTTATCGACAGGCATATCGGGGAGCATTTCGGGCTGATAGGTACTTTCTTTGAGAATACCGACGAAGACCGCATAAAGCTTGAAATAAATGTGATACCGGCAAGCCGGAAAAATCCCTATGTTACGCTGATTACAACGGGAGCAGGCGCTCATGTGATGAAATCTGCCGGCAGAAGGGGCGGAAAGCTTGAAAACCGTGCCGAGTTTGTGCTCTACATGCCGCCGAACTGGTCTCCGGAGAGCGATGACGATGACGCTATCTGGGCGGTGCGTCTGCTTGACCTCATCGCAAATTTCGCTGCGGAGGATAAAACGTGGCTCAGCTGGGGACATACCATTGACTACGGAGAAAGCTTTGTGGAGCAGACAGGATTCCGTGGAATAATGCTTCTTATGGCGGATGCCGGAGAGGAATCATGGCACTGTAAGCTGTCCGACAAGGAAAAAGTTACGTTCTATCAGGTTATTCCGCTGTTTGAGCACGAACTGAAATTTGCTGTGAAGATAGGTGTACCAATACTCGCTGAACGCATGAACAATGATATCAGAAATGCCGCTGACAGCGACAGAAAGCCATATGTTCCGGAGAATTTCGAGGATATCCTTGATACGGTGGAAGAACACTCCGTAAAGATCGAGAAAAAGGAACTTGATATCCCTGAGATAAACGGGGCAAATCACATTTCCGCATTTCTGCGCTGGATGATAGATCACGATATGATAAACGAGGAATTCCTTGATTATTTCGATGATGAGTTCTCACAGATAGAGGACGGCAGTCTTGATGTGCGTGATTTCCTCATGAGCAGTCTTGACGGAGAGCTCAACAAAGAGCTTTTCATTGACGAGGGAAAGGCTTTTTCCGGATATTACTACGATTTCTACGGCGGAGACGACTACCCGTGCTATCCGTCTGACGTTGACAGCATGGCTCTTGACTACTTCGGAGAAGAACGCTACAACTGCGATGAATTTCAGGATGAAGCGTATCTGTTCGTGCCGTATGGTGATGAATATTACGAAAGAATGTCGGCATATATCGACAAGGCATACGAGAGGTTTAATTCGTAATGCGTAATGCGTAATGCGTAATTCGTAATTCGTAATTCGTAATGCGTAATTATTGTGTCCCTGACGGGACATATTTAAAATATTATACCGGAAATTATATGACGCATAACGCAAAATATCAGGAATAATAATGGCAACCGTAAAAATAAGCGGTTGCCATTTTTAATTTCATCGGCGAAGCCGATACAATAATTACGCATTATTTTGATTTCTATCGTATGCGATAGCAGACTGCCGCCTTGTACAGAGTGAGTGCGAAGCACGGAAACGTGTATCGGGGGTACCGCTGGTACCAATTACGAATTACGCATTATGAATTACGCATTATTAGGTATTGACAAATATGAAGATTTGTTGTACAATATATTATATGTATTTATCTTTGTATTTATATAGAATATCAAAACATGAAAAGGCGGTATACAAATGGGCTTATTCAAAGGAATTTTCGGCGCTAACGGCTACAGCAACAGAGAGCTGAAGCGTATCGAACCTATTAAAAATAAAGTACTTGCACTTGATGAGGAATACGGAAAGCTTTCCGATGCTGAACTCAAGGCAAAAACAAAGGAGTTCAGAGACAGACTCGAAAATGGTGAAACTCTCGACGATATTCTCCCTGAGGCTCTTGCAACTGTAAGAGAAGCTGCATGGCGAGTTCTCGAAAAGAAGCCTTATCCGGTACAGATTATCGGTGCTATCGTTCTTCATCAGGGACGTATCGCTGAAATGAAGACCGGTGAAGGTAAAACTCTCGTTGCGTGTGTTGCTTCCTACCTCAATGCTCTTTCAGGTCTCGGCGTTCACGTTGTAACTGTAAACGACTACCTCGCTAAGACTCAGGCTGAGGAAATGGGTAAGGTTCACCGCTGGCTTGGTCTGACTGTAGGATGTATCCTTCACGGTCTTACAAACGAACAGCGCCGTGCTGCATACAAGTGCGATGTTACATACGCTACAAATAACGAGCTTGGATTCGACTACCTCCGTGACAACATGGTTACTCACAAGGAAGAAAGAGTTCAGCGTGCACCTAACTTCGCTATCGTGGACGAGGTTGACTCAATTCTTATCGACGAAGCCCGTACACCTCTTATCATTTCCGGACGTGGCGACAAATCTACCGATCTTTATGCAATCGTTGACCGCTTTGCAAAGACTCTGACTCCTACAACTGTCGTTGAAATGGACGACAAGGCAGATCAGGACGCTCTCAACGAAACTGCTGACTATATCATCGACGAAAAGTCAAAGACAGCTACTATCACTCAGCGTGGTGTCAAGAAGGCTGAAAAGGCTTTCAACGTTGAAAACCTTATGGATCCCGATAATATGACGCTTCTGCACCATATCAATCAGGCTATCAAGGCTAACGGCGTTATGAAGAACGATATCGACTACGTTGTAAAGGACGGAGAAATCGTTATCGTTGACGAATTTACCGGCCGTCTTATGATGGGACGTCGTTTCAACGACGGTCTGCATCAGGCTATTGAGGCTAAGGAAGGCGTTAAAATCAAGAGCGAATCCAAGACTCTTGCTACTATCACTTTCCAGAACTTCTTCCGTCTTTATACAAAGCTCTCCGGTATGACCGGTACTGCTATGACTGAAGAAGCAGAATTCAAGGAAATCTACAAGCTTGACGTTATCTCAATTCCTACAAACAAGCCTGTTATCAGAATTGACCACAACGATCAGGTATTCAGCTCTGAAAAGGGCAAATATGCCGCTATTATCGACAAAATCATCGAGTGTAACGAAAAGGGTCAGCCTATCCTCGTTGGTACTGTTTCAATCGAAAAGTCAGAGCTTCTTTCCGCTATGCTCAAGAGAAAGGGCGTAAAGCACGAGGTTCTCAACGCAAAGCATCACGCAAAGGAAGCTGAAATCGTTGCTCAGGCTGGTAAGTACGGTGCCGTTACTATCGCTACAAACATGGCTGGACGTGGTACCGATATTATGCTCGGCGGTAACGCTGAATTCCTCGCAAGAGCTGAAATGAGAAAGCGTGAGATTCCTGAGGAAATCATCACTGAGGCTATCGGCTTCGCTGATACAGACAATCAGGAAATCCTCGACGCAAGAAAGCTCTACCGTGAACTTTACGATAAGTATAATGCTGAGGTAAAGGAAAAGGCAGTCAAGGTAAAGGAAGCCGGCGGTCTTTACATTCTCGGTACTGAGCGTCACGAGTCAAGACGTATCGACAATCAGCTCCGTGGACGTTCCGGACGTCAGGGCGACGAGGGCGAAAGCTGCTTCTTCCTCTCTGTTGAGGACGACCTTATGCGTATCTTTGCCGGTGAGCGTCTTGAAAACATGATGAGAACGCTCAACGTTGACGAGACTATGCCTATCGAAAGCAAGCTTCTCACAAAAATCATTGAGTCCTCACAGAAGAAGGTTGAGGGTAACAACTTCAGCATCAGAAAGAACGTCCTCAACTACGACGACGTTATGAATACACAGAGAGAGATCATCTACAAGCAGAGATCTCAGGTTCTTGACGGCGAAGATCTCCATGAAAGCATCCTCAAGATGATGGAAGATCTCATCACAACAACTGTTGACAGATATCTCGTTGACGATACAGTCAAGGATGACTGGAATATGGCTGGTCTCAAGGAACATTTCAACGGCTGGCTTATCGGTCCTGAGGATCTTGATTTCACCGAGGAAGAAATCGAGGACGTAAGCAAGGAAGATATCGTTGAGGCTCTCAGTCAGAAGGCAGGCGAAATCTATCAGGCTAAGGAAGAAGAATACGGCGACGAGATCATGCGTGAGCTTGAACGTGTAATTCTCCTTAAGGTTGTAGATACAAAGTGGATGGCTCACATTGACGACATGGAGGAACTGAAAAAGGGTATCGGTCTGCGTTCCTACGGTCAGAAGAACCCCGTTATCGAGTATCGTTTCGAGGGCTTTGAGATGTTCGACGCAATGGTTGAGAGTATCCGAGAGGATACAATCCACATGCTCCTTACAGTAAGAGTCCGCAAGGACGCTATGCCGGAGCGTGAACAGGTTGCCAAGCCGGACGCTCCTAATGCCGGTGCCGGTGACGGAAGCTTTGCAAATCAGGCTAAGTCCAAGAAGGTAAAGGACAACGATCCCTGTCCGTGCGGAAGCGGCAAGAAGTACAAGAAGTGCTGCAAGGCTAAGGACATTGAGGAAGGAAACGCTTGATTTCTGTATACAAATAGTATAGATGATTGTGACAGGCGGATATTACTTCCGCCTGTTCTTTGAATACAGACAGTATTACTGTTATGAATTTCGGGGCAGAATATGAGTGGATACAGTGCTTTTGCAAGATTTTACGACAAGCTGACGGCGAATATTGATTACCGTAAGCGTGGTGAATACTTTAACGAAATAATAAAAAAGTTCAAGACGACCAAAGAGAATATCCTCCTTGACCTTGCTTGCGGAACAGGCAGTATTTCGGAGGTTATGGCTGATCTCGGCTATGATGTCGTGGGTGTGGACAATTCCGAAGAAATGCTCGGAATTGCCATGGAAAAGAAGTTCGACAGCGGCAGCGGAGTGCAGTATCTCTGTCAGGATATGTGCCGGCTTGATATGTTCGGCACAGTCGATGTGACTGTATGCGCCCTCGACAGCATAAATCATCTGCCGTCTATTGACGACGTGCGGAAGGTTTTCGAGGGAGTTGCGTTTTTCTCGGAGCTTGGCGGATTGTTCATTTTTGATGTGAACACGCTTTACAAGCACAGGAAAATTCTGGCTGACAATACTTTTACCTATGAGGCGGAGGGAATTTACTGCGTCTGGGAAAATACGCTGAACAGAGAAACTGACGAGGTGCGTATGAATCTTGAATTCTTCGAGGAGCTTGAAAACGGTCTGTATGAGCGAAGTTCCGACAGCTTTTCGGAGAAGGCTTACAGCGAGGAGGAGCTTGAAAAGCTTCTTGCGGAGACAGGTTTCGAGCTGCTTGGAAAGTACGGCGATGATACTTTTGAGGCTCCGGCTGAAAATACTCAGCGTATAGTATATGCGGCGAGATGTATCAGAAACGGGCAGCAGCTTGAAGCAAAATAATGCGTAATGCGTAATTCGTAATGCGTAATGCGTAATTCGTAATTATAGTATCGGCTTCGCCGATGAATTAAAAATTATATTTTTGCCAACGTCAATAATTAAACGGAATATTAATGGTGCGATGTGGTCATCGCACCCTACATTTTGATTCCTGACCATACCGGACAGAGTAATACCGTGAATCGGGAGCACCGCTGGTGCCAATTACGAATTACGCATTACGCATTACGAATTATATTAAAGAAAGGATGATATAAATGGGTAAGATGTACAGGGCGATATCAGCGGACGGCTCGGCATTTGCCGAGGTTCTTGACGCAAAGGATATCGTTTCGGAAATAGAGAAAATAAATCAGAGCTCAGCGGTAGTTACAGCTGCACTCGGACGTCTGACGATAGCGGCATCCCTCATGGGATATATGCTCAAAGGTGAGAGTGATACTATTACTCTCCGTATAAACGGCGGCGGTCCAGCCGGACAGCTTACAGCCGTTGCTGACAGCTGGGGCAACGTAAAAAGCTGTGTGAGCAATCCCGTTGTTGAGATTCCTCTCAACGCTCAGGGAAAGCTTGATGTCGGCGGAGCAGTCGGCACAGACGGAAATCTCTCCGTTGTGCGTGACCTTGGACTTAAAGAGCCGTATGTCGGTGTAATTCCGCTTGTTTCCGGCGAAATTGCTGAGGATATCGCAAATTATTACGCTTCGAGCGAGCAGATCCCTACAGTATGCAGTCTCGGAGTTCTTGTAAATCCTGACCTCACTGTACGCTCAGCCGGCGGATTTTTAGTTCAGCTTCTGCCGTTTGCTGACGAAAAGTGCATTGACATAATCGAGGCGAATATCGCCAAAATGCCGCCTGTATCGAAGCTTTTCGACGACGGCGCAACTCCGGAGGAAATCGCCGGTATGCTCCTTGACGGACTTGAACCCAACGTCCTTGATACTGCGGAACCTGTGTATTACTGCGACTGCAGCCGTGAGAGAACGGAGGAAGTCCTCATAAGCATCGGCGAGGAGGAGCTTTCAAAAATTGCTGCAGAGGGAAAGGATACTGAGGTGTGCTGTCACTTCTGCGGAAAAAATTACGTCTTTACGCCGGATGAGATAACTGAACTCATTGCCGGTATCGGAAAGGAATCCTGATGTACGAAAATAAAACTGAAAATATACCTGTTCCGGCAGTTCTTGCCTGTGTGGATACAGGCGAATTCGATGCAGAAGCGTCCATCCGTGAACTGGAGGAGCTTGCATCCTCCGCTGAAGCTGAAGTAGTGGGAACTGTCATCCAGAAGCGTCCGTCATTCGATCCGGCAACGTGCATGGGCAGCGGTCGTCTTGAAGAACTCAAAGAACAGCTTGAAGCTCTCGGGGCGGAGCTTGTCATCTTCGACCATGAGCTTTCAGGCGTACAGGTGCGAAATATCGAGGATATCCTCGGTGTGAGGGTAATCGACCGCACTACGCTGATTCTTGACATTTTTGCTCAGCGTGCACGAACGAAGGAAGGTAAGCTTCAGGTCGAACTTGCACAGCAGAAATATCGTCTGCCGAGACTTATCGGCATGGGAACTGCGCTGTCACGTCTTGGCGGCGGTATCGGAACGAGAGGTCCCGGCGAAACAAAGCTTGAAACGGACAAACGACATATCCGCAAGCGAATTTCCTACCTCGAGGAGGAGCTTGAAGAACTCAAAAAGCACCGTACTTTTTCACGTTCACGGCGAAAGAAGGACGGCGTGCTCTGTGCGGCGATAGTAGGCTATACTAACGTGGGAAAATCCACGCTTCTGAACGCTCTGACGGATGCCGGAGTTCTTGCCGAAAACAAGCTTTTTGCTACGCTTGATATCACGTCACGCTCGATTGAGCTTCCCGACGGACGAAGCGTAATGCTCATTGATACGGTAGGACTTATCCGCAGACTTCCGCATAATCTTGTAGAAGCCTTCAAGTCCACACTGGAGGAAGCCGCTTCTGCTGATGTTATCCTCAATGTACAAGATCTGTCCTCGCCTGAAAGACAGGAACAGGCAGAAGTAACGGAAAAACTCCTTGCAGAACTTGGCTGTGCGGATATCCCGAAAATCAATGTCATGAACAAGCTTGACATCGCATTGGACGCAGATACGGTATTTGAGGACGACAGAACCGTTCTTGTGAGTGCCCGTGAGCATCGTGGATTTGACAGACTGCTTGAATGTATCGTGAAAAATCTGCCCGTCACAGCAAGACGGATGAAGCTTCTGATTCCCTATGCGAAGGCAGGATTTGCCGGAAAAATCAGGGAGGAAGGCAAGGTTTTTTCTGAGGAATTTACTGAAAACGGCACGATAACTGACGCTCTTGTTGACGTGAAGCTTATCAGCGAGGCGGAACAATACCTTTATAATGCGTAATTCGTAATGCGTAATTATGGTGCCGGCATTCGCCGGAGAATTAAATTAATTTACGAAAACGAATGTAGGGGACGGCGTCCTTTATAATGCGTAATTCGTAATGCGTAATGCGTAATTATGGTGCCGGCATTCGCCGGAAAATTAAATTAATTTATGAAAACGAATGTAGGGAACGACCATTGGTCGTCCGCAAAATATTTAATATTCATTTATACATTGCTTTTTTGGGACGTCGAGGACGCCGTCCCCTACAATTGGTTGTTTGAATTTTGTTTGTAGGGGCGGATGCCTACATCCGCCCGTCATTGCACGGAAACGTGAACAGGGTGCAGCGTCACGCAATAAAAAAATGTTTGGTATAAAATTTGTTCCCACGAGCGAAAGGCGAATATCGCTTCGTACAGAGTGAGTGCGCATAGCGCACGGAAACGTGAACAGGGTGCAGCGTCACGCAATAAAAAAATGTCCGGCATAAATTTTGTTCCCACGAGCGAAAGGCGAGTATCGCTTCGTACAGAGTGAGTGCGCATAGCGCACGGAAACGTGAACAGGGTGCAGCGTCACGCTGCAACGTGATTCGGGGGCACCGCTGGTTTAATATAAAAATGTCCGGCATAAATTTGTTCCCACGAGCGAAAGGCGAGTATCGCTCCGTACAGAGGAATGTGCGAAGCACATGGGACCGTGAACAGGGTGCAGCGTCACGCTGCCAAGGAGTGAAGAAATGAAAGTAAATTGGAATACAAAATATAACACGGTATCAGTATATACGATTCTGACATTTACAGCATGTCTTGTCGTTTAAGCGATACTTTTCAATTTCACGATATTAGGAAAGGTCATAAAAACGTTTTTATCAGTTTCAGCACCTATCACATGGGGACTTGTCATAGCATATCTTGTGAACCCCATAATGGTGTGGACGGAAAAACGTGTAAAGAGATTTACAGAGCGCAAGAAACCTCATCCTAAGGTGAACAGAATAATTTCTACTGCTGTTGCGATGTTTATTTTCGTTGCGATAATCTCAGCGCTTCTGGCGATAATTCTGCCGCAGGTTCTCAACAGCCTGACAAGTATTTTCGAGAACGTCGGAGTTTACATAAATAACTGCCGTGACTGGATAAACTCGCTGTCGAATAAGTATCCGGAGCTTGTAAAGAATGCCAACGATCAGATAAGCACGCTGGAAATTGACGTCAACAAGTTTGTAGAAAATCTTCTGCCAAAGGTCGGCGACCTCATGGTTATAGTTACTGACCGTACATTTGGATTCCTCATCGGAATCAAGGATTTCCTCATAGGAATGATCGTTGCGGTGTACTTCCTCTACGACAAGGAGCATTTTCTTGCACAGCTCAAAAAGCTCACCTATGCGCTGCTTCCGGAAAGAGCGGCATCTGGATTTTTCCGTGTATGCAAGCAGACTAACAGCTCTATCAGCGGATTTGTTTCGGGCAAGATCATTGACTCGATAATAATCGGATTCCTGTGCTTTATATGCATGTCCGTGATGAAGCTTGATTTTGCGGTGCTCATCTCTGTAATTGTCGGCATAACGAATGTAATTCCGTTTTTCGGCCCGATCATCGGAGCGATACCAAGCGGACTTCTTCTCCTTGTGTCAACGCCCAAACAGGTTATACCGTTTGCGATACTCATACTTGTAATACAGCAGCTTGACGGAAACGTTATCGGCCCGAAGATTCTCGGACAGTCAACAGGTATTTCAGCATTCTGGGTATTGTTCTCGATACTTGTCGGCGGAGGACTTTTCGGCTTTGTCGGAATGATTCTCGGCGTACCTGTGTTTGCCGTTGTGTATTCGCTGATAAGCGAGTATATCAATTATCGCCTGTCTTTAAAGAATATGTCGGAAGTGACGCTTGATTACGTTCCGGTGCCTCAGGCTTCGCCTAAAAAGGAGAATAAAAAAACAACAAAGAAAAAATAATGACAGGGAGAAATGATTATGGGAGCAATGCTGTTTATTTTAGGCGTTTTTGTCGGAATTTCCGTTGTTTCCGGCTTCAGGGGACTGGTGACATTTGCAGTCGGGAAAATATTCGGATTTTACGTTGAATATTTCCGTTACATGACGTTCAGCTGGAGGAAATCCGGCGGCTATTGCAAAATAGGCTTTTCGCCGATATGCGAACTTCGCATGAATCGTAAGGAAAAAGCTGATTTCTACGCTGTTGTTACCCTTGTGATTAAAACTCTTGTGTGTATTACAACATGTATAATATACTGCATACTGATGATAAACCTGTGGCGGAACGAAACTATCTACAGGCTGATAACATTATTCTTTCTGGGAATAGGTCTTTGGTTCGTCGTGGATAATATATCGTATTTTGTATTTTTGTTCAAGGCGGTAAAGGAGCGTTCATCACCTCTGAATAAAAAGAATGCGGAGATAACCGAACAGCTGAAAAATGGCTGTACATTGGATGAAATTGAGGTTCCCGACCATCGTGTGTATGGCGTAAAGCCTTTTTCAAGAGAACTGCTGATATATCTTGTATTTGAGTTTATGAAGAAGCTCTGGGATGACGACATAGCCGGCACAGAGGAAGTTGTTTCCTCAATGGAAAAGGCTGCAAATGTGGATTACATATTAAAACCGACAGAATATCTCTTTGAGTTTTCGCTGGTATATTACAATCTGTTATATTTTTACTCGGCTGTCAGGAAAGATATTCATCGTGCTGAGTATTTCTACGGAATGCTGAGCGAACAGCTTCACGGCGACAAGGACGCCAATGCAATGCGAGTTCTTGCGGCGTATTTCCTCTATGTCAGAAATGATTTAAACTCTGCGAAGATGTATGCTTGCAAGGCAGAGGAGGCGCTTCATAATTTTCCGTACAGGGGAGAGCGGCTTTTTGAGGACAAGCTGATAAAGGCAATGATTTTAGAGATACATCAGCGTGAAGCGGCTTTATAATATAATATTATAATAGGTAAGGGCAGAGAATATCTGTCCTTATTTTTTTTCTGAATAATTCCGGCGATAGCAAAAAATGACTGTTTTGTATGTTTTTAGCAATATCTGACTTGAAAAGTTCACAAATTTGTAATAAAATTATAAGTGTAAACAAACAACAGCGAAAATGAATCGGAGGAGGGATTATTCCCGACGTCAGTAAATTCCGCAGTACATTGCGGAAGACGATTCGATATACGCTGTGAAAGCAGAAACTACAGCAGAAATCCTGTACCGGATTTAAAGAAATTCATAGGAATTTTGTCTGCTGAACAAATTCTGAAGGAGGAAGTTTATATGAATCTGAAAAGCAAATTAAGAAAAATTGCCAGCGTGTTCACGGTTGCAGTTATGTGCATGACGATGCTCCCTAATGTGCCTCGTACTTCATCTTCTGCGGCAAACGTTGGTGACAAACTCAGTGTTGGTAACGGAACAAACCAGCATAAAGGCATCAGTGACGGTTACAGCTATGAGATCTGGCTTGACAGAACCGGCGGAAGCGGTACCATGACACTCGGAAAGGGTGCTACATTCAAGGCAGAGTGGAGTGCAAGCGTTCCAAGCGGAAACTTCCTCGCTCGTCGTGGACTTGACTTCGGTTCAGAGAAGAAGGCTACTGACTATTCATACATCGGTATGGACTATGAGGCTGATTACCGTCAGACAGGAAGCGCAAACGGTAACTCCCGTCTTTGCGTATACGGCTGGTTCCAGAACAAGGGATTACAGGGCGTTCCGCTTGTAGAGTACTACATCATCGAAGACTGGGTAGACTGGGTTCCGGATGCACCTGGTAAAATGGTAACAATCGACGGCGCAC